>NZ_CP084228.1 GCF_020268605.1 Arsenophonus apicola | reverse complement strand
GGTGCGCTTGGAAAACGGAAAATATCCTACGCTAAGGCTATTTTATGTACAAATTGATATTGTCTAAATTCTTTTACCTATTTAACCACTTCTCTTTCACCTCATCATTGTAAACTCAAAACCTAACCACGCATGACATTTGAGTACACCCCATTGTCACAAGCTAATGGGTTGACATTTTTCTATTAGATCATTACTTATCTGTCATATACATTATGATCACCACTTAAACGTCATCAATGGGTGAAAAATGTACATTCATGGTTATCTCCGCGCATCAACAAAAGAACAGGACGCTCTCCGAGCTAAAAATAGGATGAAAGCTTTCGTTGAAGAAAAAAGGGTTTCGCATGGCCAGTTGGTACACTGAAAATGTATCTGGGGCCTCACTCCAACGACCAGAACTTTTACGTTTGCTTGATGATGCAGCATCTGGTGACATTATTCTCATTGAACAGGTTGATCGTCTTTCACGCCTAGATGAAAAGGGTTGGGAAAAATTAAAACGTCTTATCCAGGAAAAAGACCTTATTGTTGTTAGTTTGGATCTTCCAACAAGCCATATAGCTCTGACGTCAAATGTTGGCGATGAGTTTACCTTTGTTATGCTTAAAGCTATTAACGGGATGATGTTAGACATGCTGGCTGCTATCGCTAGAAAAGATTATCTGGATCGTCGCCGCCGACAACAGGAAGGTATAGCAAAAGCTAAGGCGGTAGGTAAATTCAGGGGGCGTCAGGCTGACCATCAATTGCATGAAAAAATCATTGAACTTCGAGTAAATAATAGGCAGAGCATCCGAGATACTGCGAGGTTATGTGGTGTTTCTGAACGAACGGTTATACGCATTGTTAAACAGAAAACATTTTCTTAATAGGCTTATATTTTGAAAATCAGAGCGAGCTATGTCCGTATTCTGGGAGAGCATTGATGCCACGACGACAAATACTGAGCAGTGATGAAAAAGAACGTTTACTGGTTGTACCTGATGATGACATCCTGCTCGCACGAATATGTTTTTTAAATGAGCAAGATCTGATTCTCATTAAAAAACATCGAAGACCCCCTAACCGTTTAGGCTTTGCAATTTTACTCTGTTATCTACGAGGGCTGGGTTTTACCCCAGATAAAAATGCGCTTCCCCACGATGGTATTCTATCCAGAGTGGCAGAGAGATTGAAACTCAATCCTGATTTATGGCAAAAGTACGCTGCTAGAGAGGAAACCCGTTGGGAGCACCTTGCCGAGCTCTATCGCTATTTACAATTAGTGCCATTCAGTAAGCCTTTGCAAAAAATGTGCATTAGTCATTTATATCCTCATGCTATGCGAACCGACAAAGGTTTGATCCTTGCTGAAGAGATGCTCATCTGGCTACATAATAATAATGTTATCTTCCCTTCCATTGATGTGGTTGAGAGGACCCTTGCTGAAGCCACGACAATTGCGGATAGAGCAGTGTTTACAGCACTGACAACGCAACTGGAACCACAACATAAAACAGCCTTAGATAATCTGTTGATCTCAGGGGATGAACAACTAAGCCGTCTTGCTTGGCTGCTTCAACCTCCGGGGAAAATTAATGGTAAAAATGTGTTGCAGCATATTGATAGATTAAATGCTATTGAGGGATTGGCTTTACCTGAAGGTATTTCGCTTTCCGTTCACCAAAACCGACTGCTCAAATTGGCTCGAGAAGGTAGAAAAATGAATAGCAGGGATCTGGCTAAATTCTCCGAGACACGTCGTTACGCCATGTTGGTTTGTGTTATCTCAGAAGCAAGGGCCACACTGACTGATGAAATTATCGAATTACATGAACGTATCTTGGGCAGTTTATTCAGTAGAGCAAAGCGTACACAGGCCGAACGACTTCAAAAAACAGGAAAACTCATTCAGAGTAAGTTAAAGCAATATCTTACCGTTGGGCAGGCTCTGCTAAATGCACGAGAATCAGGGGATGATCCTTGGACTGCAATAGAAGGCGTACTTCCTTGGCCAGAATTTGTCGCCAGTCTGGAAGAAACACAGTTTTTAGCCCGAAAGGATAATTTTGAGCCTCTTAATCTGATCACCGAAAAATACAGTACGTTGCGTAAATATGCCCCCCGTATGTTATCAGCATTGCAATTCAAGGCAACTCCTACAGCGCTGTCACTTAGTGAAGCGCTTGAGACCCTTAAAGAAATATACCGAAAACAACTCCGAAAGGTGCCGCCATCCGCGCCCATAAATTTTATCCCTGAAAACTGGAAAAAATTGGTCATAACCCCCTCGGGGATTGACCGAAAATACTATGAGTTTTGTGTCCTTAATGAGCTAAAAGGCGCATTAAGATCGGGTGATATCTGGGTAAAGGGGTCGCGACGCTACCAGAATTTTGACGATTATCTTATTCCTTCCGCTGATTTTGAAAAATTACTCAAAGAGACTCAGTTACCACTCGCCATTCCAACAGATTGCCAAAAATACCTTAGCTCACGTATGGCGCTGTTATCATCACGTCTGGAAGAAGTGAATGCGATGGCGATTGCGGGAGATTTGCATGATGTTGATATATCAGAAAATGGTGTAAAAGTAACGCCACTTGATGACAGCGTTCCTTCAGACGTTTCTCCTTTTGCTGACCTCGTTTATGCCATGTTACCTCGCCCAAAAATCACTGAAATATTAGATGAAGTGGACGGTTGGAGTGGATTTACCCACCACTTTACTCACCTCAAAAATAATCACGTCAGACCCAAAAACAAAAAGTTGTTACTGACGACTATCCTTGCAGATGGTATCAATTTGGGGATAACGAAAATGGCTCAGTCCTGCCCAGGAACAACAAAATCATCACTCGAAGGTATTCAAGCTTGGTACATCAGAGATGAAACTTATTCAGCTGCACTTGCTGAGCTGGTGAATACCAAAAAAAGAGCCCGCTGGCAGCCGTGTGGGGAAATGGTACAACGTCATCATCTGACGGGCAAAATTTTCGGGTTGGAAGTCATGGTCGATATGCAGGACATGTAAATCTAAAATACGGCCCAGAGCCTGGTGTGCAGATTTATACTCATATCTCAGATCAATACAGCCCATTTTATACTCAAGTCATTAGCAGAGTAAGAGATTCTACCCATGTACTTGATGGCTTGTTGTATCACGAAAGTGAATTGGAAATTACAGAGCATTATACCGATACAGCTGGTTTCACTGAGCATGTCTTCGCACTTATGCATTTATTGGGATTTGCATTCTGCCCTCGGATCAGGGATCTTCCTGAAAAGAAACTATTTATCAAAGGGAAAGCAAAACAATACCCGGGGCTACAGTCGCTGATATCCTCGACGAGTCTGGATATCCGGGAAATTGAAAAACATTGGCATGAGGTACTTCGGCTGGCAACCTCGATTAAACAGGGAACAGTCACTGCGTCGCTAATGTTAAAAAAATTGGCGAGTTATCCCAAACAAAATGGTCTGGCAAAAGCATTACGGGAAATCGGTCGTATCGAACGAACGCTGTTTATGCTGGATTGGTTTTGCGATCCTGAGCTACGTCGTCGAGTGCAAGCAGGTTTAAATAAGGGTGAAGCTCGCAATGCCCTAGCACGAGCCATTTTTATGCACCGGTTAGGCGAAATCAGAGATCGAGGTCTGGAAAATCAAAGCTATCGTGCCTGTGGGTTAACATTGTTAACAGCGGCGATTACGTTGTGGAATACCGTATATATAGAAAGAGCTATCGAATCTTTAAAACGAAAAGGAATTCAGATTCATGAGGCATTAATTTCTCATTTATCCCCTCTAGGTTGGGAGCATATCAATCTAAGTGGTGATTATATCTGGCGGAATAATCTAAAGTTGGGCTCAGGTAAATACCGTCCGTTGCGTGCAGTTAATATAGGTCGGTACAAAAAATAAGCTTAGCGTAGGATATTTTCCGTTTTCCAAGCTGACCCCTAAAATCGCTCCGCGAAAATATAGATACCTCAACAGCAACAGGACGAGCATTCCTTTCCATTATGGGTGCTATTTCTCAAATGAAGCTAGAGATAAAGGCTGAACACGAGGAAGCAGGAAGAGTAGCAGCAAAAGCCAGAGGAAAATCAGGTGGTCGACCTAAAACTGATCCAGATAAGCTGGAGCAGGCTCGCATACTTTATCAAAATTCTGAAAAGTCGGTTCGTGAGGTCTGTGAGCTATTTGGTTTCTCAAGAAGAACGTTATTTAGCTACATGAAAGAGCATAAAATGCCTTAACGTAGTTCCCTGCACTTTACCGCAAACTACCCGTAAAAGGGATTGAAGTGATGCGGGCACTGCGTAAAGGCCAGGCTAAGTCCTTTTACTTCGGCCATCCCTTGGGCGGGATGTGTCTAGTGAGTCGAGTCTTTGAAATGTAAGACCTTCACCAACAAATAAAGGTTATCGCATCACGAAATTTGCAATAGTGCCATTTTTTATCCATTTGACTACCAACTCATAATATTTTTATGGCTCTATTGTAAATGAGTGTAAAGAGCGCGTCTATGCTATATATTCCCATATACGGACATAATCAATGTACATAGTACAATTTGCATCCAAAGGGGCATCATGAATATTTCCCTGTGCGAATGGAATAATTTCATTTGATAAAATTGGAAATTCCCGTACCTGGCTAATGAGTTTAGAGTCAGTAACAGTCCGCACTACGTTTCCATCGTAAGTAAAAATCATTTTATCAGACTCCCAACTCACTCCAAACGTGTGATACCAAGTACTACGCATATTTGGGGCGTTTACAGTTTCTGTTGACTGTTTGTGATATTGACCATAACCGCCCCAGTGAAGCGTAATTGAATACTGATCACTTGTACTATTGCTTTCAATAACGTCAATTTCAGCACCAGTTCGGGCATTCACGTGATCTCCTTTTGGAAGCCCAGCCGATGACTGGAGCCACACTGCGGCAAGATGTCCATCAGTTATAGGGATATGAATTTTGCATTCAAAATAACCAAATGTGAAATCAAATTTTCCTTGTGAATCTATCCTGCCACCGGAGTAAACGTTATCTCCAACTTTACATATATCAATAGCTAGTGCATCATTGCCTTTCGCTTTGAGAACATTTTCCGGTTTATACCACCATTCAACACCATTATTGCCTTTTCCTCGATTCTGATCACGAGCAGTCCATTTTGTTGGATCCAACTGAGTGGTACTGAATTCATCACTGAATATAAGTTTGGGAATCGCAGTATAGTTAGAAAATCCTTCCGGAAGCGCATCTTGAGGTGTTAGTGGATCAATCATCTGGCAAAGTATCCTCGTGATATAAATAAAAAATTAACATAGGTATTTTATAGGATAAACTTAAACTTCTAGTCTAATATCATTCTATTCCTTCAATTTTCGCAATAACTGTGCTGATAATAAAATTCATTATAATTCTGTAATTAGTACAATTACAGATTACCATTGATATCCTACGCCAACTACAGCCCCAAAATCACTTTGTGTGTTACCGCTGCCATTAATTTTTAGCATCCATTTTCCATTTTCTGACGTCTTTGATACTCCGATAGCAATAGCTGACTGCCCATTGTAAGTTGATGCTGATAAACCAACTAAATTTGAATCAGGTAAATAAGCTTGTGGAATACCTGACATTGCCATTGCTGAAGCCACTCCACTTGTCAATTTCTTATTAATATGATTAACCTTTTTCTCAATACTCTTGCCAAGATTCTGAAAAGCATCATTAACTTGCCCAACATTAACAGCATCTGTTCTAGATTTACCCGCAGCAACATTGGTTATCTGGCGTTCATTACCAACACTACCCACTGATACACTATTATCACGGGAAGCTATGGCACCGTGTCCTAGGGCTACAGAATTTGCCGCTGTTGCACTGCTACCATTACCAATTGCAACCGTGTTAATCCCTGACGCTTTTGATCCAGAACCCACAGCCAGACTATCTCTCCCTGTTGCTATTGCAACTCCAAGCCCGGTATCATCGCGGTTACTAATGTTACCAACAATATTCTGAAGCTGCCCTACTGTAGCTACATCATCGGTATTAACACCCGCCATAACACCACTAATAATTCGATTTCCTTCAATTCCTGAAACTAAAATGGCTTTACCCATCTTATCACTCCCAATCGTTATTAAATTAGTTGTGCTATCTTGCTTAATCAAGGAGCTTCCCGAAGTGCTGTTAACAACCGTTGTTAAGTCAGCAATATCTATCCTGTTTTTGTCTACTTGGTCTACAACAGTTTTGAGTTGACCGCCATTAACCGCGTCCGTTGAATTAGTATTTAAATCACCAGCAGCGACATTACTTAATTTCTGTGCATTGCCTGGGGCAGCTGCGGTACCATTTAATGCTGTCAAAACCAGACTGTTTGTTGCAGAAGTCCGTTGCACGACACCTGTTGTACCGCTACCAATATTTGCATTCAAATTACTTAAATTATTATCGATTCCACCGATAGCATCCCCCACATTATTGTAACTATTCCCCTGAACGGTATAGGAAGGTGCTGTCCAGCTCCCAGTGCTGTTGTCATATGCTGATCCTCCACCGAATGCGGAGGCCGTGGCAGAGCCCAATGAGATGGTATTCGCATTCAGTGCCGTACTGATAGTATAAAGCTGTGAACCATTAACCGCATCGGTTGAGGTACTGGTTAATGCTCCATCTGCCACGCCTTGGATCTGGCGATTACCAACCGCCATCACACCGAAGGATGGTGCCTGATTAATGGTCAATGTATTACCCGCGATAATGGCATTTGCGGCTGTATTGGCTGAGGTATCTGAAACGGCCGTGGCACTAGAATTATTACCAAGAGCAATACTGTTGGCCAGCGTAGAGCTGGCACTATTTCCAATAGCAATAGAGTTAGTTTCTGAGGCATTGGCTAAAACGCCAATAGCAATACTATCTGTGCCGGCGGCATTACTGTCACCTTGTGTTGAGTTAGTATGGAAATATTTGATCCCCGCACCACCTGTTTTGATATTATTAACCGTGTTGGTTAACGCAGTTAGTCCTGTGTTTAGGTTTGTCACATTATTATTAGTGGTAAACAGTTGACTGCCATTAACCGCGTCCGTTGAATTAGTATTTAAATCACCAGCAGCGACATTACTTAATTTCTGTGCATTGCCTGGGGCAGCTGCGGTACCATTTAATGCTGTCAAAACCAGACTGTTTGTTGCAGAAGTCCGTTGCACGACACCTGTTGTACCGCTACCAATATTTGCATTCAAATTACTTAAATTATTATCGATTCCACCGATAGCATCCCCCACATTATTGTAACTATTCCCCTGAACGGTATAGGAAGGTGCTGTCCAGCTCCCAGTGCTGTTGTCATATGCTGATCCTCCACCGAATGCGGAGGCCGTGGCAGAGCCCAATGAGATGGTATTCGCATTCAGTGCCGTACTGATAGTATAAAGCTGTGAACCATTAACCGCATCGGTTGAGGTACTGGTTAATGCTCCATCTGCCACGCCTTGGATCTGGCGATTACCAACCGCCATCACACCGAAGGATGGTGCCTGATTAATGGTCAATGTATTACCCGCGATAATGGCATTTGCGGCTGTATTGGCTGAGGTATCTGAAACGGCCGTGGCACTAGAATTATTACCAAGAGCAATACTGTTGGCCAGCGTAGAGCTGGCACTATTTCCAATAGCAATAGAGTTAGTTTCTGAGGCATTGGCTAAAACGCCAATAGCAATTGAATTTAATCCAGAATTTGCATTAACCCCTAAAGAAATACTATTGTTATCATTAGCGGTAGCATCAAATCCAATCGCTATAGCGCCATTACCACTAGCAATTGTCCCATTCCCATTATTTACGGCGATAGCGATAGAATTAGCTCCAGAACTATTACCTCCGGCAACAGAATAACTTGCTAGAGAAGGAAAAGATATAAAAACAAATGTTAGATAGATAAGTTTTATGATAAGGCGCTGATAAATATTCATAGTTTCTCTTACTAATTGCAGGCTGTTAACTCAAACTAAATATAAATTTTATTTATAATGGTAATATTATGTTCATTAAATATGATGTAAATTTCTGAATTTAATGGAAGTGAGAGAAATTTAATATCGAAAAATTTTCGTAATACTATAGCTTAATTTTTTATAATTAATACAAAAATTAAAAAAATAAAGGAATCATTTAGATTATATTTAGGTTTTATTAAATGAATATAGTTTATTTCATTCTTCAAATTATATAATACATGAGGTAAACCACTCTCTGAAATTTTAATCTTAAATTATTTTAATAATTTATAATATTAAAGTCATGATAGCAAATATATTTGCCGTAAAATAAGTTAATTTAGTAATTAATTATCTCTAAGATAGATGTTATACTGATTACCCATTAACTTACCTTGAGAAAACCACGGTGTGCCATACCATAAAAGATCAACACTACCGTTACTTGCATCAAATAAATATCCTTTATTATTATTGAAAATTAAACGTCCCTTCTTGAATATTAATAGTTGAAATTTATTCATGGATTCTTGATTATAATAATTCTTTAAACGTTCAAGATAATTTAAGGATTGTTGCTCAAAAAGGAGTCTTATTTTCGCTCGGTAATTATCCATTGTCGCGTTTTTCTCATTAGCTAATTGTTGAGCAATACTGGAAAAAATTTCTGCATTTACACGGCTTATGGCTAATCTTAAAGGGATAAGATTTATAATTGCTTTTTCATCAAGTTTTACCATCTCTGAAGCTTTTCTTCTCTTGTTAAGAATAAATAAATTTATATCAGGGATGGTATAAATAATTGAAGAAATATACGCGGCGCAAGCGGTTGATATTTTTTGAACATCATTCCCATTTCTTGCGATATGAATAAAATTTTGATTTGCTTTTTCTTTATTAACGTTATATACACTTAAATTCAATTGATTTTTTTTGTCTTGATTATTCATTTCATTAAAAACCAAATTACATAATTGATTTTTCTTAATATCATTTCCTTCCCCGTCAAAAAATGATTGTATGGCATATATTTCATCAATTATGACTGGCATAGCATTTATTCTTACGTAGTTATATTTTTCATAAGAACGAGAGTAGTCACAGCTACTAAGAAAAATAGTAAATAAACATATGTAAAGTTTTGCAATTCTCATATTTTAGGCACTCCATTAATTACTCAATCATATAATATTTTTCGAATTAAACAAATTTATTTTTATATTTGCAAATTGAATCGGAGAATTTTATTTTGCCTGATTACAACAATTCAAGAATGGAATATAAATCATAAAAATCATACTAACATAATGAAATTATTGTATAAAATCATGTATTATCATAATGATTTTTATCCTGATAAAATTTATGTGTGTTTTTAAATTAAAACTTAAAGGCTTTATTTTATTTCAAAATACTAATCGTAATTTTATTGAAAATATTACAAACATAATTGCGGTGGTTTACCGTATAATAATTAAGAATTGTATCTCAACCACTTTGTTTAATAGAGATACCTTATCCAGAAGATAGTCATAGTGAAAGGATGTTTCTATTGAACTAAAGCTAATAAGCGATAGAATAAAGGTGTAGTAATTAAATGTATATTAATAACCATCTTAACCTCCAAAGGGTACTCCCACCGACATAAGGTGGGAGGGGAATTTGGTCGGGCTTGAAAAGCCCGAAGAATGATCAGCCACGCTGATTTTGAATGTATTGCTTAACAACTTCCAGCGGTGCTCCCCCGCACGAACCTGCAAAGTATGATCGAGACCACAACACTGGCTTGCCGTAAGCCCCACGCAAGTCTAGAAACTCATTACGCAGACGACGAGACGTTACCGCTTTCAGCGAGTTTACTAGTACTGACAACTGCACTGTGGGCGGGTACTCGATCAGCATATGAACGTGATCGGACTCTCCGTTACTTTCCTTTAAATCAGCCCCAAAGTCGCGACACACTTCACCTGCATACTGATGAAATGCTTTGTAGTGCAAGCCACTGAGTACTTTCTTTCGGTACTTAGTCACAAAGACAAGGTGAACATGTAAAAGAAACGCTGCATGTCTTGAACGGTTGATTTTATATTTTTGCATTGAAATTAACCGGATATACGGTAAGATAGTGAGATAATTTACTACACACTGAGTAATAATGCTAATTCTAAAAGCCTACAAATTCAGACTCGAACCAACCGAAAACAGTCGCAACGTTTGCGGCAGTTGTGCGGATGCGCTCGTTTTATCTGGAATTACGGGCTAGCAGAGACGCAACGCATTATTGAATCCGGCGGTAAACTACCGTCAGCGTTTGAACTAAATCGGATGCTCACAGAATGGAAAAAAAAGCCGGAACATTCCTTTTTGCAAGAAGCCTACACGGATAATCTTCAGCAGAAACTCAAAGATCTGCACGGGGCATGGAAACGCTGCTTTGATAAAAACTGGCAGCAAAAGCTCCTGTATTTAAAAGGAAAAATGACGGGCGTGATTCAGTTCGTTTTGTTAATTTTGATAAATATTGTCAGCTCGATAATGGCAGAGTGAGATTACCGTCAGGTTTGGTATGGGTAAAGTTCCGGCAGTCGCAAAAGCTGTACGGTAAGATTAAAAACGCAACCGTTAGCCAACATGCGGGACACTGGTATATATCGTTTCAGGTCGAACTGGAAATGGACATTCAGCCTCATTCGTCAGCAACAATGATTGGTTTGGATGCAGGTGTAACCAGACTCGCCACGCTGTCAGACGGCACAGTGTTTGAACCTGTAAACAGTTTTAAAACCAACCAAAAAAAGCTGGCGAAATTCCAGCGTCAGTTAAGCTGTAAAGTTAAATTCAGCAATAACTGGAAAAAACAGAAGCGAAAAATCCAACGTCTCCACTCGCATATAACCAATATCCGCAAAGACTACCTTCACAAAGTCACCAGTGAAATCAGCAAAAACCACGCGATGATCGTCATTGAGGACTTAAAGGTCAGTAACATGTCGAAATCGGCAAAAGGTACACAAGAGCAGCACGGACGGAATGTCAGGGCAAAATCAGGACTTAACCGTTCGATACTGGATCAGGGTTGGTATGAAATGCGCCGTCAGCTTGAGTACAAGCAGCTATGGCGCGGTGGTCAGGTATTAGCTGTGCCTCCGGCATATACAAGTCAACGGTGTGCATGTTGTGGTCATACAGCGAAAGAAAATCGTCAATCACAAAGTAGATTCGAGTGCCTTGAGTGCGGGTATACAGAGAACGCAGATATCAACGGAGCTCGTAACATTTTAGCGGCAGGACATGCCGTGTTAGCCTGTGAAGTGAACGGTGCAGTAATGCCGTCAGCAGCAGGAACCAGGCTTCTGAGCGATCAGATAGTCTCCGACTAACGGGAATCCCCCTCCTGAGTCACGAAGTGTGAAGGTGGGGGAGGATGTCAAGTGTATTATCAGACAAACATTTAAACCTTTTGATAAAAGCTATCCATCAAAATACCTCTCCTAAAAAAGCGAATAATGATAAAAGTAATGCTAATCTTCCTGCAATTATTTTCGCTTAATTAGTCTGAATTTACGATAAAATAATACAATATTGCTATAAAAATAGCATTATCATGCTATGTTTGTTATTAAAACTTATCGAAAAGTAAATTTTTTTACTGCAAAGGGTAGAGATACTGCATATGTTCCATAAACAACAAATTCTTTGACTGGTAAATGCCTTGTGTTCTTTGGTTACCTGAAAACATAACGCATCGTATAAATCTAATCACACTCCATAAATTTAACAGAGCCAGTTTTTACCATAATTTTTTATCAAGAAACTCACATTTATGCCTTAATAATAAGTTTATGACAATTGTTTAAGATAACTTATTTTACTAATACATATAATGTGAGTTAAATACCAAAAAATTCATTTTTTAAATTGATATATTATTTAATTTCTTTCCAGGGATTCGGACCCGTATTTTTACCATCATAAACTAGCCCTGGTTCATCATTAAAACTCCACCATGCAGCTTCCCAGATTTTGTTTTTCCAATTAACCTTATTATACTTAAGATATGTTCTATTCCTTTCCCATATTGGGTATTCTGCCAATTTATCATTATTATCGTCATAATCGATAATAATAGTATGATTTATACTTGCACTGTTTCCGAGAGAATCCTTTACAGTAAGAAAAATTGAAAAATTATTAATCTTAATACCACTTGGTATTTTTAAGTTGAGAATTGATTGATTTTGCGAATCAGAAGCGAGACCATCAGGTAATTTCCAAAAATAGGAAACAATGTTACCAACTTTTGATGTAGATTGTTCTGCTGATAATACTATTTCTTCACCCCTTTTATAATTATTTGAACCATCAATAACTATGTTAATTAAAGAGCCTTCCGATAATCTTAAAATATTTTTTAATTCATTGATAGCATTACGAACATTCGGAATAGGACCTATATGTCCATTTTTTTTATTGGAGAAATAATTTTGTGGAGTTCCAGTTTTAATTAAGAGAGCTCTCATTTCATGTGGAGTAAGAACATCACCGGTTTGTTTTTTATACCAAGATTGTACCGCAACCGCAGCAGAGGCGACTATCGGTGTCGCTGAGGATGTTCCTGAAAAAGAGCGCGTATATTTATTGTTTGAAAGATCATCATATAAATCACCATAACCGGTAGTAACAATATTCCAAGCTCCCCATCCTTGTAAATGCACCATGCTACCAAAAGTACTGAAATTCGTTTTATATAAAAGTTCATTGCCAGCGCCTACACGAATAATGCCATTATCGTCGCGATTTCTATATTCAAAATAAACATCGGAATCTAAGTTCGCATTACCATTTCCAGCTGCTGCTATAACAATAATGCCAGCTTTAAGCGCTTCTTGTGTAATCTCCCAAACATAATAATCAAAATCTGCGGGAACATATTTATTATCAAAACCACGAGTTTGCATTTCATAAACAAAAACATCGCCAGGTTTTAATAATTTCAAGCCAATAGTGATGCCATGAGCACGACCTAAATCTAATTCTGATAATGCATAAAATTTATCTGCACCATGAACCATTCCTTTTATGCCTGAACCAATATCATTGCCAAACATAATACCGGCTACTGCCGTTCCATGATGATCTTTTCTTGTGGTTAATTCAACAAATTCTTTTCTTTTCAAATTCACATGTTCGTAATCAAAACCATGTTCAATGTCAGCAATTTGAATGTTTTGTCCCGTAATACCCAAACTCCATGCATATTTAATATCAATCCCGATGAAATTAGGTGTTATGCCATCCTTAAATCCCTGCATAGGATTAAAATCTGGAATATTATTAGCAACAAGTTGCTCAATGACGTCAGTTTCAAGTTGTACAGGCAAATCCATTGGTGAGTTTTTTTTAATATAAGCATATTCAACAAAATCATAGGTTGATAATTTTTCTATAATATTTTCCATCTCACTTAAAGAGAGCTTTTCCGCATCTTTAATTTGACAAATTCCTATTATATTTTCAAAATTTACGGAATTTGATTTATTAGTTGAATTTAACATTTCTTCATTAATTATTGAAATGAAGGTAAAACTTTTTAGAAAATCATCTTTAATATAATTTTTTTTAAAAGTCAAAATTCTATCTTTTAATGAGCTAATTACTTCATTATTAACCTTCAAGATAATATTATATTTTTCCATTAAATCAGACTCCATTGATTAATTGACGTTTTCTTACATGGTATATTATTTATATTTATAATATAAGCAGTGATTTAAATTTATTTCGATAATTATGTAAGTAAAAAAAATAATATCTATTTTTTATTTTTTTTTGTAAGATTATATTTATTATTAATAATTTTCAGAATATTATACATTATTAATTTATATTAATAGTGATATTGCTGGGTCAATGTGGAATTGGATTTTTTATATAATTTATTGGTATAATTTAATTCTTAAAAATAGTATAACCTCCCATAATTCTAGTATGAAGTAACTATAATAAATTCTATTTTATATCTATTAACCACGTTAAATTTTATCTAATTGATTTATAAAAAATGAGTACTTCTTATAATTAAAAATATGGAGACATCAAAAAATATATTCAACATACTAAATAAACAATAAATTCTTATCAATAAAAAAAATCTCTACTAACTTGGTTTTTATTTATATTTTCTTGAGATAAAATTTTCAAACTTTTACTTCATTAAATTTTATTTACTATTATAGATTTATTATTTTAATTTGTATTAACAGAGTATCAGAAATTAATACGCTCGTGCGCTTGTTCAGCTCAAACGTAAAGGCCAATGTCTGTCTGACGTTGAACACCAACAGATTAAGTACCGAAATAACATTATCGAATGCGATCATGGCAAACTGAAACGGATAGTCAGTGCCAAGCTGGGGTTTAAAATCGATGAAGACAACTTATGCCAAGATAAAAGGGATAGAAGTGATGCGGGCGCTGCGTAAAGGTCAGGTGGAGTCATTTTACTTTGATCATCCTCTGGTAGAAATGAGTCTGGTGAATAGAGTCTTTGAAATTTAAGACCTTCACCAACAAATAAAGCTACCGCATTACAATCTTTGCAACAGTGCCGATATGATCCAGTTAATAAAAGAGTTTGACCAAGATGGGATGGCGATACGATTTTTAGATGATGGTATCAGCACCGAAGGTACGATGGGCAAAATGATAGTCACCATCTTATCAGCCGTGGCTCAAGCAGAACGCCAACGTATTTTAGAACGAACAAACGAAGGCCGCATGGAAGCGAAATTAAAAGGCGTTCAATTTGGACGTAAACGTAGTGTTGATCGAGAAAAAATTAGACAACTACGTTCTCAGGGAATAGGAGCAACAACAATTGCCCGTCAATTAAAGATTGCGAGGTCAACGGTTTATAAAGTGTTTGATAACTAATATTTAGCTTTAAAATCATGAAAAATGATGTACTACAAAATCTTTTATAATATTTTTAGTTAGAATAACTGGCTCTATTGCAAAGATCAGGTCTTTGATAATCATTTCTTAATAACTCAATAAAAGGTGCCCTTAGAAATACTTTTCTACGACGCAGTCTGAATTAGCTATACCTGTTATAAACAAAATCTAGTTGTACAGATTTTTAATAAGTTGAAATTATAAGGTAATGTTAAAGCATTCACAAAAATTGATCGTAACTTGTTGTATTTTAATCTTTTAACTAATTATGTGTTTTCTTATAATTAAAGTTTAGAGTTAAATATCATGTCTGGATTTAATATTGATTTTGGGGGTTTGGGGAGCAGTGGAACAGTGGATAAGGGCGCGATAATTAGCGTGGTGTCCAATACTGCCTAAACAGGCTCTTAAACGCCTTCTGGTTATCGGTAAGCACTTTTCCTTCACTTCTTGCCACATATCCTGCTGAATACCAATTTTCATCGGTCTCAGCTGATGTTCAGGAAACAGGGCTGGCCAAAAAATGCTGATTTGGGAAATTGCTTCTGCTAACGGCAACCGTTTTTTAGGCGGTTTCGGTGGTTTTGGGATTTTAACCTTAACAACAGGTTGAGGCTTTACGACCCGCTTTTGGGTCACTGGCTTAACAGGCTTTTGGGGTTTTGGTTTTTCACCTGTTTTATGGGCGTAGGATTCACCCAGACCTTTTTTCGGTAAACCGGTGAGGATTTAGGCGTCATTTCTTCAGAAGCCCGTCTAGGGCGATTGAGGCTTAATTTCTGCCGCTCGGTCATTTTAGTCTTTGAACAGGTTTTTTAACTCAGAATCCGTAAGGCTTGTGAATTTCATCACCGATTGTCTGTCCATGCCGCTTTCCAGCATTTGCCGTGCAATCTTTAGGGAGGCTTGTTTTTCGCCTTCCAGCTTGCCTTTCTGGATGCCTTCTTGCATGCCTTCCAGTTTGCCCTTTTGAATACCCATTTGTTCAATTTGTTGAGCAATTGTCATAAGTGCTCCTTCGTGTTTTTCTGATTGTTTTGCTATTTCAGTGATAAATTCCATTGGTCTTTTTGCATTCCCTTCCTGAATGAGGTAATTAAACAACGTTATCACCTGATTATCGGAGTAATAATTATACGATAATAATTTGACAATTTCACTCAAAAGCTCGGTCATATCCCGTCTGCGAATGTGCTTCTGGACTAACTCAAGCAAAGCCATTCGTTTGTGCTGCATGATTTCACCATCATTAAGTGTGGTGACATCCACTAACTTAAACGGTTTGGTATAAATCTTTTCGGCAATATCCCGCCCACTAAAGCAGTCGAACCAATCTGTACTATAGGGATAAGGACTTTTCTCACCCGTGTAAAAGAGGATAGGAAATACCAAAGGTAATTTTTTGTGGCCCGCCTCTAAATGTTTTTGCATTGCGCCCATACAATAACGCATCAGTCGCCAAGCCATCAGCTTATCGGGTGTAGACTGGTGTTCAATCAGGAGATAGAAATAACCTTTTCCTTTTGTGGTTTTAACGGAGTACAAAATATCACTCTGGTAATTTTTCATCTCACTATCGATAAATGAGCCGGATTCCAATTTAAGGCTATTTAAATCACAAAGTGATTTAATCTCATCCGGTAGCCAGATAGTAAAGAAATCTTTTGCCGTCTCTTTTTCACTTAAAAACTGCTTAAATAGACTATCGTGGGGCGTTGGGGTGAATTTTTTACACTCCCTCCCCGTTAATTTTCCCTTGGGTGGTAAATTCACGGTCATCCTCCTCACCGAGCATATTTGCCATCATCGTCACT
This sequence comes from Arsenophonus apicola, assembly GCF_020268605.1. Lineage (NCBI taxonomy): Bacteria > Pseudomonadati > Pseudomonadota > Gammaproteobacteria > Enterobacterales > Morganellaceae > Arsenophonus > Arsenophonus apicola. The sequence continues at coordinate 13,711 of NZ_CP084228.1, read as the reverse complement.
TCCGGTACGTTTTTCACGTCAACCAGCTCACGACGGTTTAACTCATTGAGCGCGTCTTGTGGCTCAATCACGCCGTGTTCCAGCAATAGCATTAATGCCGTGGTTACGGTATTCAGATTGGTGGCAGACTCGGCTTTGTTTTCCGTTATGATCTGGACAAATTCAAAGGCGACTTCCGTTTCGCTAATGCCATGCTTGGCACAAATGAATTTGTCGAAGAAGTTAATAATCGGGCGCAAACGGGATTCTTGAATTTTGAAAATGGTGTCGTAGTAAGATTGCAAATCTTCCTGTCCGGTCGAAAATCCGGCTGCCCCATCGCCAAACAAAATCGTTTTCGGTCTGTCCATCGCAATCGCCAATCGGTCTTGCGCTTTTGTCCAGATGTCTGAAACATTTGCCAGCGACAACTCTTTTTGCTCATACTGGCTGTCTGCATCCAGCATCAACACGTTGTGTCTTTTCTTGGCTTGCAATACCAATTGCAGCCAGTCGATAATTTCTTTGCCTCTTCCGTTGGTGATCCCCGTGTTCAAATCTTTCAGCAAGAAAATATCGGACTTCATCTCACGCAACATGCCGAGCACTTCATCATTGACGTACAGGTAACCAAGCAAATCAGCGATAAACGCCAAAATATCGCTTTTACCATCATTGGCTTTTTCATTCGCTCTAACGGTGCTATTGGTAATTTGATTAACGACTGTCAAACAACAACGGGAGTGATGAACAAGTATCTTTTCATCGCTTTTTAATTCAAACAATAACGGTTTGTTAAAGCACGGACTAAAAATGTTGGTAGCGATTTTGCGAATGCGATACTCGCCTTGCCGGACGACCAAAAAGCCTTTTAGTTGTTCGTTATTCACATTGAGCGGCTTTTCCAGATTTTCCTCATCGGTCACCGCGATTAACAGACTACCGCCGTAGAGTGAAGCTAGTTTTAACGACAGTTCTGCGTGCTTTTTGATGTTAAGGCGCTTTTCTTCGCCCGTGAACACATCATTAAGCTGTTCCGTTCGTTCTTCATCATCGCCCGTAAAACGCACGGTACGCCAGTGCTTGATACAGTCTCCTGACGTTTTGTTGATATATTTCCGCACAATCGACACACGCTCATAGAGCCACGCCAAGCCTTTGTCGGTTTCAAAATAGCCCGCACCTGTTATGCCAAGTGCAGCAAAACTGGACGGTAATGTCGTCGTGGACGACCCTATCGCATTCACCTCACGCATCAGGTTATCCAATCCGCCATCGGCGAGTTTTTGGGGTGATTTTTTTCGTTTAAGAGAAAGGAACATACAACCTCTTATATTGATTTTTTTATCACCATCTTGTATAGTGTATATATACATTTTACAAGGTGATGTATGATTAAGAATTTTCGTCACAAAGGGATTGAGCGATTTTTTAAAACAGGTGTAACTTCAGGGATTCAAGCTAAACATGCTGTAAAGTTACGAGTGCAATTAACCGCCTTAAACGTCGCAAAAAAACCTTCTGATATGTCAGCCCCAAGCTGGAAGTTGCATCCATTAAAAGGAGAATCGCTAAAAGGTCACTGGGCAATATCTGTTAATGGAAATTGGAGATTAACGTTTAAATTTGAAGGTGAGGACGTGATCCTTGTTGATTATCAAGACTATCATTGAGGTAATTATGACTAGAATGTATAACCCTTCTCATCCAGGAATCGTTTTACGTGAATATTTAAGCCACGTTTCAGTGACTGAGGCAGCAAAAGCATTAGGTGTTACTAGAGTCTCTCTTTCTCGTATATTGAATGGTAATTCAGGTATTTCTGCTGATATGGCTTTAAGACTAGAAAGGGCAATTGGTACAAGTGCTGAAATGTGGATCGAAATGCAAACTCAATATGAACTTTGGCAAGCATCTCAGAAACCACGACCTGAAGTTCATAGGCTACTACCTCAATCCTAGCCAGTCCGCAAATACCGATAAATGGTTTCGCGTGATGCGCCAAATTCTTTTGCTAGGGGTTCTACGCCGGAACCCCATATTTTGCCGTAGCAAATTCCGCATCCCTTATTCGCATGATCGTTTGTCGGGTTGTATTAAAGATTTTTGCAAGAGAACTGATGCTTTGACCGTTTTTTAAATGCAATATCACTTCTTCTCTTTGTTTGTCGTCCAGTGATCGAGGTCTGCCGAGCTTTTTACCCTGTGCTTTTGCTCTGACTATTCCTGCCTGAGTGCGCTCAATTAGCAAATCCCGTTCAAATTCAGCAACAGCAGAAATCACCTGCATTGTCATTTTTCCGGCTGGGCTGGTGAGATCGACGCCACCTAATGCAAGACAGTGAACTTTAACACCTAATGAGGCTAGGTTTTCAACGGTTTTGCGAATATCAATTGCATTCCTGCCTAATCGATCTAATTTTGTGACAACAAGAATATCATCAGGCTCTAACCTGTCTGTTAATCTGACAAATCCATTTCTTTCATTAGCAGCCACCGAACCGCTAACATTCTCTTCGACAATTCGATGCGGTTTAATGTTAAATCCGGCTGCTTCAATTTCTCGGCGTTGATTTTCGGTGGTCTGTTCTAAGGTGGATACTCGGCAGTAGGCAAAAACCCGTGACATATTTATTTCTCCTGTACGAAATAGATGTACTTATTATACAGGGTGTACGAAATCAATTTAACCTATTTTTGTACGGTTCTTTTTTTGGGTGTACGAAACCGAACGTTTTTGTACTCCCAGCAATACACTATAGCGTATCCAAAAAAGAGACTGAGCCTTTGATATACCCGTCCAAAGAATAACGCACTGCGTCCCAACAGTGATTGTGAGCATCAACAATGACAGGCAGAACATCACCCGTATTACGGTCAATTTTGTACGAATATAGCCGCGCTTCTTCAATTGTGTGTTTGCATCGCGGGTGAATAATGATTTTTTTGAAGCCTCGTAGGTGCGCGATGCCGTCTTCTACGCTACCATTCCATTTGGATGCCGGAGCAATATTAAAACCCTGTCGTTTTAAGTAGCTGATAGTCTCTGGTCTGCTGTTGTCTGCTTTAATTGGCCAACGTGTTGCTTCCGGTATCGCTTGATAGAAATGAGGTAATGCGTCCAATTCCACACCGACCCTGTAGGCTTCGTATTCTACGTACAGACAGTCACCAAGGATAAAGCTGCGGATCAGGGTACTAGGGTCATTTGAAAAACCAAAATCGGCACCAAACAACAATCGGTCTGCTTTTTTCCAGAGATCATGATCAAACTCAACAACATCATATTTTCCATTCAATACTTGCTTATTCGAATTCTCTAAATAAGCGCCTTCCCAAATCCATGCATAGGTATTGGCATCAAGCCGGATCCGGTCATTTTTCCGTTCTTCCTCCAAAACATCAGGAAACCACGGATTATCATTGTAGTTAAGGTCAACTGAAATACAGTTACTTGGCTTTTTCTGCCTAAAGCGTACATCGGTTGCGCTCCCTTTTCGCTCTGGATTCCAAGTAACCCAAATTTCAGAGCCTTCTTCTCGCACCGTAGGGATTAATTTTTGCCATGCGTACTCTGGTACGTTTTCAGCCTCATCTATCCAGCAGAACAAAATTGATGATTTTGATTTCAGGCTATCCAAGTTGTGTCTTAAACCACAGAAGACAAAAGAAATTCGCTTGTCTTTGGTACGAATATATCTTTCACCAATATCAAAAGGCATTGAGCCAACTGACGCTTTGGATTGCCTGTTTCACTTCCTGCATACTGGAATCTTCAAGGGAGTTCATGAACTCACGCGCACAAAGTATCACGCCTTTTTTCCCCACCCTTGCTGCATTGAAAGCGTTAACCGCCAACATCAATGCAAAGGTACGTGTTTTTCCACTTCCTCGCCCACCGTAAGCGCAGCGATAACGGGCACTCCCGTTAAACACGGCGGTTAATTTTGGTGGAATATCAATTGCTATTTCTTTCGTCATTGCTAAAACTTCCGGCGTTAACGTGGATAACAGAAGGGAAAATATCTTCCGATTCATTGAAATTTGATGATTGCTTAATTTCGAGCAATAGCGTGTTGGGGACAGGTATACCTTCTATCTCTAAAAATTGCGCTGCTTCCAGTGCAGTCATTTCACCCGTTTTTTTGCGCTCAAGTATCGATCTTAAATATTCTTTTTGTTGTTGCTTTTCTTCGTTAAAGAAGACTTCGTTGATCCCCATCTTTTTGTACACAGCAATATCATTGTGACTAGGCAATACTTCTTCTATCGTAGTCGTTTCGCCAACCGGTGTTTTTTTAATGATTTTGCGTGTTCGCATTTTGGTATTTTGCCTTGCCGTTTCGGCAATTTCCTTTTTCAAAATATCCGCAGCATGATGAAAAGCATGATCAAACTCGCAATAATCCTTTCGCCAATTCCTAACGGTTTTTTCGTCAACGTGCAGCCACTTTGCAATGAAATGATTTGATACTTTTCCTTTCACCAAAGACAAGTTGATCACGTCGTCAATATACGCTTTTTGATATTTAGCTTTCCGTGACATGACAACCTCTTGTTAACACTTGTGCAACATTCGTAAAATTAGCCGTTTTGGGTGCGGACTTATTTTGCGGACTTATGCGAAAAAAATCCCTCTTCATACGTTGTGATTATTAGGTTTTTCAATTTTTCAAAATGCGGAGTTATGACTGCGGAATTATGCGTTTTTGGCTATTCTGTAAATTATCCTACTGAATACCGCATGGTTATTGAATTTGATCGCTTTCCACCCCTTTTGGATTGTGATTAAAAAATAAACGCAAATGTTAAATTTCTATGTCCAAAACTGACCGACAAAAACGTCCATAAGTATCATGCGTAATTTTGATACTTTGATGACCCAACATTTTCGATACGACATTTATTCCGTAGCCTCTTTGGATTAATGAAATCGCGGCAAAATGCCGTAAGTTATGAAATGTACCAATCTCATATTCCAATAACCGTTTTTTGATGATCCCACTTCTTCCGTACGTTAATGACAAACGAGATTGACGGTCTGACATTAACAATGGAATAGGTTTTCCTCTCTTTTCTTTATCCAAAAATTGCTTTAAATCTTTTGGCAGCGGTAAGATCCTTTGCAAATCCGCTTTCATCCCCAAATTTACAATGCCATATCGCGTTAAGTGCTTTGAGATGTAAATTCTCTGTTCACGAATATCGCTATAGTCCAATGCCAAGATTTCACTTATCCGCAAGCCCAATTTTGATGCCAAAATAAAAGTTATCTTTTCACGAACAGGCGATTGTTTGATCATCTCTTCCACATTGCCAAACGCCGGAATAAAAATAGGCTTTTTCACTTTCTTTTTCAGTTTTGGAATTGGACTCACGCCAATATTTCGCATTGCTTTTAACAACAAATAAGCAGAATGCAGATGTTTAAGGGTATTCTCGGGTAAGCCGTTAAATTCACTAGGACGAATATTTAACGCCATCTTAACCTCCAAAGGGTACTCCCACCGACATAAGGTGGGAGGGGAATTTGGTCGGGCTTGAAAAGCCCGAAGAATGATCAGCCACGCTGATTTTGAATGTATTGCTTAACAACTTCCAGCGGTGCTCCCCCGCACGAACCTGCAAAGTATGATCGAGACCACAACACTGGCTTGCCGTAAGCCCCACGCAAGTCTAGAAACTCATTACGCAGACGACGAGACGTTACCGCTTTCAGCGAGTTTACTAGTACTGACAACTGCACTGTGGGCGGGTACTCGATCAGCATATGAACGTGATCGGACTCTCCGTTACTTTCCTTTAAATCAGCCCCAAAGTCGCGACACACTTCACCTGCATACTGATGAAATGCTTTGTAGTGCAAGCCACTGAGTACTTTCTTTCGGTACTTAGTCACAAAGACAAGGTGAACATGTAAAAGAAACGCTGCATGTCTTGAACGGTTGATTTTATATTTTTGCATTGAAATTAACCGGATATACGGTAAGATAGTGAGATAATTTACTACACACTGAGTAATAATGCTAATTCTAAAAGCCTACAAATTCAGACTCGAACCAACCGAAAAACAGTCGCAACGTTTGCGGCAGTTGTGCGGATGCGCTCGTTTTATCTGGAATTACGGGCTAGCAGAGACGCAACGCATTATTGAATCCGGCGGTAAACTACCGTCAGCGTTTGAACTAAATCGGATGCTCACAGAATGGAAAAAAAAGCCGGAACATTCCTTTTTGCAAGAAGCCTACACGGATAATCTTCAGCAGAAACTCAAAGATCTGCACGGGGCATGGAAACGCTGCTTTGATAAAAAACTGGCAGCAAAAGCTCCTGTATTTAAAAGGAAAAATGACGGGCGTGATTCAGTTCGTTTTGTTAATTTTGATAAATATTGTCAGCTCGATAATGGCAGAGTGAGATTACCGTCAGGTTTGGTATGGAGTAAAGTTCCGGCAGTCGCAAAAGCTGTACGGTAAGATTAAAAACGCAACCGTTAGCCAACATGCGGGACACTGGTATATATCGTTTCAGGTCGAACTGGAAATGGACATTCAGCCTCATTCGTCAGCAACAATGATTGGTTTGGATGCAGGTGTAACCAGACTCGCCACGCTGTCAGACGGCACAGTGTTTGAACCTGTAAACAGTTTTAAAACCAACCAAAAAAAGCTGGCGAAATTCCAGCGTCAGTTAAGCTGTAAAGTTAAATTCAGCAATAACTGGAAAAAACAGAAGCGAAAAATCCAACGTCTCCACTCGCATATAACCAATATCCGCAAAGACTACCTTCACAAAGTCACCAGTGAAATCAGCAAAAACCACGCGATGATCGTCATTGAGGACTTAAAGGTCAGTAACATGTCGAAATCGGCAAAAGGTACACAAGAGCAGCACGGACGGAATGTCAGGGCAAAATCAGGACTTAACCGTTCGATACTGGATCAGGGTTGGTATGAAATGCGCCGTCAGCTTGAGTACAAGCAGCTATGGCGCGGTGGTCAGGTATTAGCTGTGCCTCCGGCATATACAAGTCAACGGTGTGCATGTTGTGGTCATACAGCGAAAGAAAATCGTCAATCACAAAGTAGATTCGAGTGCCTTGAGTGCGGGTATACAGAGAACGCAGATATCAACGGAGCTCGTAACATTTTAGCGGCAGGACATGCCGTGTTAGCCTGTGAAGTGAACGGTGCAGTAATGCCGTCAGCAGCAGGAACCAGGCTTCTGAGCGATCAGATAGTCTCCGACTAACGGGAATCCCCCTCCTGAGTCACGAAGTGTGAAGGTGGGGGAGGATGTCAATTTTGCTTGCAACGTTTCGTCAATTGAAAACAAAGCATGTTTAATCGTATCAAGGGAACTTTGCCGTAAATGCCCTGTTTCACATTGTGAGACTTTTTTGCCCACATAGAACTGAATGAGTTTACGAAGAGGCCAGTCTCGGCATTGCTCTTTTTCTTTTGCCGTCATCGACAAAAATCGTTCAGATTCACTCAAAAAAAGAAAACGGCAAGCCGGATCCAACGTTTTAAAACTTTTATGAAATCGCCCTACTGCATTCTCAAAATGCACACGAATAACATCGCAGCCGTGGCGAGTGTTGATTAATTTGATTGAGCTCATTTTGATTCATTGACACTGTGATTTGATGTACTGCTTTTCGTTCTCAATTGTCATCTCTCTGCTTTTCAATTCGCCTTATCGCCTGTTTGTCAAGATTACACAGCTCAATCACTGTCAGTAACTGCTCATTGAGTACCAGACTATCACGCCATGTCATCATATCTGTGATGGCTGGCGGTAAGCAATCAGCGAGTAGGTAAGGGGGTATCGGAATGTGAGGCGTCTGAACGTATTCGTTTCGTGTGCTGCTGCAACTCGACAATAGCCCCATGAGGAATAATGCGATTGGCACAATCCTGATGGACGACATGCGCTTTAATTGCTGCTTGTGTTGCCTCAGAGTCAACTGCTTTACGCTGACGGGTCTCACTATTAATTCTTGCAATATCATTGATTACCTTCATTGACTGAAAAGCATTAGTGGTAATGGCTATCTGTTTATCGAGGTCAATGGTGAGGTTTTTATTTAATGCCTTAACTTCGTTTAAGGATGTCAACAACCAAGACGCCCAGACGATTAACCCCGCAATAATCACTACGCCAAATGCGTAAGGTCTCCTTGACATATTACGCTCTCTATTTCCCGACGGGTCATTAATCCTTTCCACTTTCTGCCATCGACATAAACCCAGCGTTTCATTTCTTCACAAGCGCCTTTTCGGTCATCAGCGTTGAGCTTTTTGAGTAATGTCGATTTGGCAAAATTTCCCACACCCACGTTGTAAGCAAATGAATAAAGCGCTGCTTGAGTCAGTGTGTTGATATTGACCTTGACCAGCGGGTCAACATACCGTTTAACCACTTTCAAATCGTCATCAAGCCACTTATCACAATCTTCTTGTGTGTAAGTCCGGTTACGGTGAATATCGTTACCTGTGTGACCGTAACAAACAGAAAGCACACCGCCACCATCGAAATAGGGCTTAAGTCTCAGCCCTTCGAAATGGGTTATCATGCTTGACGCTAAAAGCAATGCACTACCGCCTATTGCCATCAATATTTTTTTCGGTATTTTCATATTGACGCTCCTTAAGTTTGTACTCCTTTTTGCGGTAGTACACGTTGATTAAAAATGTCCCTATCGTGCAGACAATACCCACTACAGCTACCCACTGTTCGAGCGTGAGAATGCCAATAGCAGTTGTCGCCCCAGCCCATAGATACGACAAGGGGCTGGAATATTTTTCCATTCTGACGGCAGTAATCACAGCAATACAAATCCCCACGAAAATATGATTTCCTAAATTACCAATGACAGATGAACTGAGCAGAAGCAGCAAAAATGATAAAAAATATGAAATAAAGTGTGATTGCCTGATGTGGTTGAAAAATGACAAATAAAGGTTTTAATTTAAAAAGAGCGCATCAATGTGCGCTCTTTGGGCGATGATTTTTTGTTTTTGCTGTTTTTTGCGGTGATCCATAAACAGATTTGCGTAAACGACTATCTGTCGTTGAAAATCCCGTAACTGCTGACGTGGATTTTCGTGTCGCCAAAAGGCTTTTTTGAGTTTTTGGTTAAATTCACGTTCAGCATCTTTCTTGGCAAGAAACTCAATTTTTCTAATTTCTCGCCTGATTTTTGCATTACGCTTACTTTCTTTGAAAATGATTTCTTGGGGCATTTTTCCTCCTGAGCGCTATATTTTGATGTTTCTTAATTTCAGTCGATAACAAACCTCGTAAACACGAAGATTTTAAATACGATTTCCACAAATTAATTAAATGTGGATAGCGGCGTTATTGAATAAAAAACACCAAAACAGAACACACAAAAACGGTATTCTGTTCTCCGCGACTCGCAGAGAAAAAACCCCAAATTGTGAAAGAGCAAAAGCCGTACAAAAAAACAGCTAAAAATTGATTTCTCAATTGTAAACAGAAATTTTACCGTGTCAATAATTCGATCTATTTCAATAACTTACGTGAAATTTGAGCTTAAAATAAAGTGATCAAAATCAATAACTTACGTGATTAAAAAATTTTCACTTTTTTTAAATTTTAAATTTGCAATCGGAAATTGCTATTTTTGAAATGAGCTATACTTAACGAGAAAGATAATCCCTTCTACTTAAGTAAACTGTGCACCAGTATTCTAACTGGTGCTTTTTTATGAAAATTGGAATAAAAAAGATATAAAAAATATACAATATTAGTACCAGTATTATGCTTCTTATACATCATTTTCATCATAATATTTTAAAGCATATCGAATCATATTTAATTTAGAACGTTTAGTTTTTTTGCAAAGTCTTTCTAATAATTCATACTCATACTGATTAAATGGAACGCGAAGAGCCTTGTAATCACGACGAGCCTCACTATTAAGCTCATTTTTTTGTTTAATCATTTGGTCAGCAGCAGAAGCAAACTCTTCTATTTTTTTCTCTACTGAATTAGGAAATCTGCGTTTTACCATGTAAGAAGCTCCTTTACTAAATATTGAATTTCATTTTTAGCTTTTAAATTACCCATTTCAATAACGCCCTTTCCTTCTCCCATGCAATCCCTGTAAACTTTTCGATCACGAACAACTGTATTCATTAGAAGGAGTTCAGGATAATCTTTTAAATATTCTTGAGCCTCATGAATTTCATTTATGACAGGATTTGTTGGTGCTAGAGTTAACATAGCGATAGTTTTTAGCTTCGGATTAATATCTTTTGCTTCTGTAATTATTTCTACTAATCTAGGTAAAGTATCTAAATCAGGTTGTGAAGGTCTGAAAGGCACTAAAAGTATATCTGCGGTCGTCATCCCTGTTCTTAGTTCTCTACTGTCTCTACCTGCAGTATCAACTATTACAAATTCATATCTTTTATCCAAATCAAGCAGCGTTTCTCTAACATTATCGAATTTTTGGATGCAGTGAATTATTGGTATTTCTACTTGTTTATTTCTATCAGAAATCCAATTAGCGGAAGTTCCTTGACGATCTGAATCTACTAAGATTACGTCTTTTTTTTGTTTTGCAAGTTCTGCTGCAATATTAACAGAAATTGTTGACTTTCCACACCCACCTTTTTGGCTACCAATTAGTACTATCATGATACCCTCTTAATGTATTAATAATATATATTATGCACATTAATAGTACCAATTTATTTTAAAATAACAAATATAAAAAACAGGTTAATTTGGTACTAAAAAAGCGTAATATTAGCTCAATTAATAAAGGAAAAATAAACAATTGAAATTTTTCATTGAAGTTTTATGATGAATTTGCCACGAGTCAATTTTGGAAAATTAACCTCAACAAATTAGCCAACTTTTGCGGTTGGCTTTTTTTTGAAATCCAAAAACGCAAAACTCACCAAACTCATCATGAGAGCCGATAAATTTTTTTGACGCACGAATTTACGTTTTTATCGAGAAAACTTCTCAGAATGGATTACAGCGCGTTTTAGAGGGTATTCTGACTCTTCTTTCTGTCTTCCTTTAGCACTTCAATGAAGACTTGCTCGAATTCGTCATTTTTGGGAAGGTCTTGTTTGAGGATGTATTTACTGACGAAGAAATCCGGTTCAATACCTAATCGCCTTGAGGCTTCAAATCCGCGTTTGACCCAATCTAGGGGCAAAATGTGTTCGTGGGCTAATTCCTCAGCCCAATGCCAGTCAAACTGTTTGATTTCGTCTTCACGCAGAATACGAATTGACTTTGCGTCGTAGGTCATGAATTACTTAACTGCTTCTTTGAGTCTTTGACCCGCTTTAAAACTCGGTACGTTTGCAGCAGCAATTTTAAGTGGTTTGCCTGTTTTTGGATTTTTTCCATCTCTGGCTGCACGTTGCTTAACCTGAAAACTCCCAAAGCCAATGAGTTGTACGTCATTGCCGGATTTTAAAGATTCGGTGACAGCTTCAATGAAGGCATTAACCGCCTTCTCTGCGTCCTTCTTGCTTAAGCCTGATTTCTCTGCAACTTTGCTGATGAGTTCTGTTTTGTTCATGTTGTGCTTGATTTGTAAGTTAAATTGAGGGTATTTATTTAAATTTAGCCGTATTTTTTAGCAAAGTCTTGGTCTGACATACACAAATAAACAATAAACTCGATGAAAGCAATAACTGTTGGGATAAAAGTCCAACAAAAAATTAAATACAAAAATCCCTGCAATATTTTGCCTAAATAAAATTTGTGAATACCAAAACCACCCAAGAAGAAAGCTAGCACTGCTGCTGCAACCCGACTCTTTGTGCCTGTTACTTCTACATTTTTATTAATTGCTCCACAATTAGGGCATGTTGGTGCTGTTTCGTGAATTGCTTTACCACAACCACTACAATAAATCATGTTACTTTCAGATTCCTTTGTTTTTGTATTTGTATTCATATATTTTGTATTAATTCCAAGTCTTTTTCAGAGAAAGTAATATCTTTGTTTTGCTCAGATTTGGCAACTGCTATTTTTGTATTTTTGCCTTCTCTCATCGCCAACTCTTGCTTCTTCTCTTCGTGCCAATGTTGCTTGCAATATTTTGAGCATTCTACGGCTCTACGCAAATCTGGCATAGTTAAACGTAACGTAGGATCGTATTTCTTCAAATCTTTCTCGTACTGATAGAGAATTTCAGCATTTTTCTTCATCCACTGACCTTCATCGTGAGAGCCTGATTTTACATGTGGACGCTTGGCTAGTCTTGGTCGCTTTGGCTGGATTGCTGTTGATTTTTCTTCAACGCAACCAAAACGCATTCCTACAACAGATCTACCATGTTTTATTGGTTCCCAGTGCACTGATATGTTTGTATGCTCATTAATATCTTGTATAGCTGGTTCAATAGTTCTTTTTTTTAGATTGTCAAAACGTGAGCTTGCGTCTGGGAATAATTCATGAAAATCATCTAGTGAAATATCAACTTCAAAAAAATTATTTTTTTTACAACGAGGGTGACTTTTATGACTCAAAAGATACATATATATTCTGAAAGAAATAACATTTTTTACGCTCGTAATAGCGTTTAGAAAACACCAAGAAAAATTATGTTTAATGTTAAATAAGAATGGGTCAAGATCTGGATTTAGCCTTAGTTTTAATCCTGTGCCTTTACCTTCAATTTTTTGATATTTATAGCCAGATAGCCAATTAAGTACGGTGAAAGACTCTTTTTTCCCATTTATCACATGGAAAGTAATTTGACTCTTTGAAAGAGAAGTCACAGCCTTTTTCATGCACCGCCAAATATTTTTTTTGTTAATATCAAATGTAACTTGAAATTCATGAGCTGAAAAAGAAATCCAGCCAGGGTTTTCTAGTCTCTGATTAACTTTCGATAAAAATAACGTTAAAGCTCGAAAGCCGTCAATATCTAAATTATACCTGGCGGTAATTAGGTCATTGCTATGTACTATTAACTTTTTGTTTTCATCCTGCCAAGGTGTCATATTTGACAAAGTAAACCCCCTATAATCCATCAGAGTGATACACTCTGTTTTTTTACTTTAAGATCTTTACTACTTTATAGATGATTATTTTTAAATAAAAACAATTATTTATATTAAAACGCCCCTACAAAAAAGCGGTAATTCTCCTACAAAAAAGCGGTAATTCTCCTACATTTTTGCGGTGGATAACTTTTATTTTTTATATCAACATAAGAGCCTAATATTTTTTGTTTTTATTTTTAAGTTAATAACTTTACATGAAAATAATTATATTATTAATCAATAACTTAATTTTATATTGCTAATTATTCTCATTAATTTAGGTTTCAAAAATCTATTATTTTTTTACTTATACATTTATTTTTATAACCAAAATTAACTATCAATCTCCTACAAAAAAGCGGTAATTTGGCTAATTAAATATAATAAAATCAACATGATTTAATTATTATTCTCCCCATGAAATAAATTCGCTTGGTTTTATACCCCAAGCACTACATAGTTTTTCTACATTTTTAAATGTAGCTGTTCCTTTCTTTATTGCAGCAAAAGCACTTGGTGTTACTCCTGCTTTTTCATATAAATCTTTATTGGTCTGAACCCCTGACTTTGCTTTTAACTGTAAAATAGCCTTTGACCAATTCATAATTAGCTCCAACGATTATTTATTTATGGTATAACATAAAAAAATGATTGACTAAAGTCAATCTTAATATTATCGTTTA
>NZ_CP084227.1 GCF_020268605.1 Arsenophonus apicola | reverse complement strand
AAACATTTATCCACTTTAGAAGATTTCAAATTTTGTTCACTAATTGCAATTTTAGAGTTGAATTATGGCAAAAACAGATTAAATTTCATTTGTGGTAACGTGATCAAAATAATATAAAACATTAGTTAACAAAGTTTCATAAGTTGCCCTTATCAAGTCTCCGATAGGGGTATTTTTTTGTGCCTAACCTCTTTCCTTAAATTCCTTCAAAAAACCGCTCAGCGTTGCTTACAAACGATTTAGCAACCCTGTCTGGGCAATATATGATTGAGGATAAAAGAATGCCAGCATAAAGCTGGCCAACACCAGGTAAATTGTAGCAGCAACCAACATGAAGTAATTTAAATGTAACATATATTAATTTAATTGTTATTACATTATTAAATTAAGTTACATTTCATACTTCTTAATTTTAATTAACTGCATCTTTTAACTTTTGACCTGCTTTAAAACTCGGTATATTCGAAGCAGCAATTTTAATTGCCTTGCCTGTTTGCGGATGGCGGCCTTCTCTTGCCGCTCGAGTCTTAACCTGAAAGATACCAAAGCCAACTAGCTGTACGCTGTTACCGGATTTTAAAGACTCGGTGATGGTTTCTGCGAAAGCATTAACCACCTTCTCTGCATCCTTCTTGGCTAATCCTGATTTTTCACTCACTTTGTTGATGAGTTCTGTTTTGTTCATGTTGCACCTGAATGAATAGATTACGTTAATCCTAGTGATGCTAGCGGTAGTGACACTATTGTGCAATGGTTGACTGTTAATTAACTTAAAAATCCATTTAAAAAATTAATCCCAAACGCTCGCCGCAGCCAAGTGAGCGAGCAACGCGAGCGAACGGGCGAGGAAGCGGAATATCACCCTAGCTTACAAAGAAATTAGGTCACTTATTGGTTAAATAACAACCAAATGAAAATATCTAAAGCCAATGAATATCTTGTAGTGGTTATACCACTTTCGTCACAAAAGTTATCCACAGAGAATGGGGAAAAATTTCCGGTTAAATATAGTTATGTATAAGTTAAATAAGTTAAAGAGATTTTTTTAAATGTAATTTAATGAAAATTAAGGATATTTTTTATATCATGGTTTTTAAAGTCCGCCCCTTGGTTTTTAAAGTCCGCCCCTTGGTTTTTAAAGTCCGCCCCTTGGTTTTTAAAGTCCGCTTAAAAAATAATTTATTCACAGAGTTTTATGGCTTTTTTTCTTCATAATTACTTGTTTTGTTTTTAAAGTCCGCTATTATGGTTTTTAAAGTCCGCTTTTTTATGGTTTTGAAAGTATGAAAGAAGGTTTTTAAAGTCCGAATAGAATACGAACCAGCTAAGAGACTGTAACTCTAAGCTGGCTCTAACCAGCAACCCTAAATTCGATAGGATTGAGGCTATGACTGATCTTACTACGAAAACGAGAAATAACAATTTGAAAACGTTACGCCCACCTAAACATAAACAACTTGAGTTTTTTATTGCAGATGAAGTTGAGATAGATAGTTTCCGTGATGAAATGGCTAGCATGGAACACCCATTTTTTGCGTTAAAGGGTGGAGACACAAAGACTAGAATTTATAAAAATGGAAATATCACAGTTATCATAGAATCTACTTCATCAGGAATGGCAACTATCTTTGATAAAGATGTATGGATTTATGCCATCTCTAAATTACAAGAATCTATGAATAAAGGGGAACCAATAAGCCGTGTAATAGCTTTTACCCCCTATGATTTTTTTATTACGACAAACAGAGATAATGGTGGGAGAAATTATGAATTACTTGAAAAAGCGTTATCAAGATTGAAAGGGACAGTAATAAAAACTAATGTTGTATATTCTGAAGAAAAGAAAGAAACTATTTCATTCGGTCTGATTGATAGCTGGAGTATTGTTGAAGACAAAAAAGGCAAATTAGATATTGGAATGATAGAGGTGACTTTACCTGATTGGTTATATCAAGCATTACATCAAAAGAAAATGTTAAAAATTAGTCCCGATTATTTTCGAATACGTAAAGCTATAGACAGAAGACTTTATGAGATTGCACGTAAGCATTGTGGTAATCAGGGTGAGTTTACAATAGCACTCGAAAAACTCCATTTAAAAACGGGCAGTACAGCTTTACTAAAAATGTTCAGACACAATTTAAAAAAACTTGCTAAAACAAATGACTTACCCGACTATGAAGTTTTTTTTGATCCTATCACCGATAAAGTAACTTTTAAAAATCGAAATCAAAATACACCTAAAGCTGGAGCATCGCGCAAGAGAGAGAAAGGGAAGAAAGAGATTTTTAAGATTAAAAATAAATTATTTGAAAAATAATTAATATCAAAACTTGATATCTAACTATCTTGATATCTAACTATCTTGATATCTAACTATCTTGATATCTAACTATCTTGATATCTAACTATCTTGATATCTAACTATCTTGATATCTAACTATCTTGATATCTAACTATCTTGATATCTAACTATCTTGATATCTAACTATCTTGATATCTAACTATCTTGATATCTGGTTATCTTTCTATTATACTGAGGATACATAACATAACTGAGGAATCTCATGTGATTTATGGAGTTGTTAATACAAAAGGTGGTGTAGGAAAAACTACAACTTCTATTCATTTGGCTTATATGCTTTCTCTTGAAGGTAAAACACTTCTTATAGATGGAGATCCTCAGGAAAGCTCAGCGAGTTGGGCTGCGTGGAGAAGAGAAAAACAAAATTATATTCCTAGTCCTACTACGACTTGTTTAACAGGAAAAGCGATACTTAATGAAGGGAAATCATTATCAGAAAATTTTGATAACGTAGTAGTCGATGTGGGAGGAAGAGATGCCTCGGGTTTAAGATCGGCTTTACTTTTAGTAGACATGGCGATTATTCCTATTGGATCGTCTAGTTTAGACGCAGCAGCTATATCAGATCTTATGGACATAATAGAGCTGGCGTATGAATATAATCCAAAATTAATAACAAAAGTTCTTTTGACTCGAGTAGATCCAAGAACAAAAGATAATAAAGATATGCTGGAATTTCTTTCAAAGCAAGGGTTAAAAGTTTTAGCGAATTATGTATGTGAAAGAGTATCTTTTAGAAGAGCTGTTGGAGAAGGGGCTACTGTTTTCGAATTTG
The DNA here is from genome assembly GCF_020268605.1 of Arsenophonus apicola. Taxonomy (NCBI): domain Bacteria; kingdom Pseudomonadati; phylum Pseudomonadota; class Gammaproteobacteria; order Enterobacterales; family Morganellaceae; genus Arsenophonus; species Arsenophonus apicola. The sequence continues at coordinate 46,513 of NZ_CP084227.1, read as the reverse complement.
GAAACGATAAACTGGCAATTGAAGAAATTGAAAAAGTGTTTAAAGAGATTAAATCATGAGAGTGAAGCCAAATTTAAAAAACTTTAAAGATCCGACCGAATTTTTGGAGAATGGAGCGGCAGATAAGGCTGAAAGTAAATATTCTGCAAACAAGATAAAAAAAAGTGATGTAATTCCTACCCAACAAAAAATTTTCAGGTTGCCAGTGGATGTAGTGAATGAATTGAAATTGCATGTGACAAAATTACAAATAGAATCAGGAAAAAGAATCACGGAAACAGACATAATAGAAAGTTTGTTAAGAAAATACTTAAATATGAGCAAATAATAATCGCTGGTTAAGAGAGGTTGAGCCCTCTAATAACCAACTAACCCAAAACCTAACCGAGTAGGAGTTGAGCTATGAACAATAGTACCTTCCGCGTGCTTGTCTGTGAAGCACCAAAACATACAATCGTATTGTTTTCCCGTTTGTCCCCCAATTTAACCCTTCGTCAGCGTGCCAGAATTCTGAATAGCGTTGGGGGATGGTGATAGCCATACATTTAATTAATTTTTTAAAAACTTTATATTAATTGACACTTTCACCCCAATTTTCTTTTGAAGGAAAGGATAGATATTATGAATAGGTTAATTTACAAAAATGATTTTAAACTGTATGAGTTATTTGTTGGATTAACGGTGACCATCATGATCACCTGTGACACACTTGTGTACAAAACGTTTGATTTCTATCCTGTTAAAATAACGGCAAGCGGAATAATTTTTTCTCTATGCTATTTACTATCTGCAGTTACAACGGAAGTGTATGGCTACAAGCTAGGAACGAGAATAGTTTGGATTATTGTACTTTGTCAAAGTTTCTTTGTTATTTTAGTTAATCTATGCTCAATCTATCAAGCCGATAATAACCATATATCAGAAACTTATCAGTCGCTATTTGGTGAGTTCTGGCGTGTTATGCTGGGTACTTGGATCTCAGTTCCAGCTTCTTATTTCTGCAATGGTTACATTATAAGTAGGCTAAAAATTTATTTTAAAGGAAGATTATTTTTAGTTAGATATATGTTATCAGCTATGATTGCACAGGGGATTCTTTTAATAACGGCTTATCCTATAAGTTTGTCTTCTAAATACTCCTTTTTTGAATTAATTAATATTATTTCAACAACATGGATTTATAAGGTAATTATGTCTACTTTACTTTTACCAATAGGTATCCTTTTGGCTAGAAAAGTGAAAAAAATTGAGAAGATAGACACATTTGATTATAACATCAGTTATAATCCATTTAATGTTTTTAAACAGAGTAGTGAAAATGAAAGTAATACAGCTCACTGATCTCCATTTGTTTTCTGATATTCATCAAGAATTATTTGGCGTGAATACTTACAATTCATTTAATAAGATTATTAATCACCTTCTGTTAAAGGAAGGTGATTGTGACGCTATCATTGTCACAGGGGATATATCTCAAGATGAGACGGTACCATCATATGAATTAGCGCTAGATCTATTAAAAAAATTGAATAAACCTATTTATTATTTACAAGGGAATCACGACCAAAAAGAAAAGTTGAACTTAGTATTTAGCGATCTAAAACCAATAGACGAACTATGTTCTCCTTATTGGAACTTTATTTCTGCGGATACGGTTGATTATGGTAAAGATAGTGGATTTCTATCTAATGATGAACTTAATAATTTAAAAAATAAAATCTGTAAAAATGAAAGAAATAATATTGCATTAATCATGCATCATCACTGTTTAAAATTGGGAACACCGCTTATTGATGGCTGTATGCTGTTAAATAGCAATAAATTAATAGAAATTATTGATAAGGAAAAGAAAATAAAACTTGTAATTTGTGGACATGCGCATGGCAATTATAAATTAACACATAAAAATTTTACCCTAGAAGTTGCCCCAGCAGTTTGTTTTCAGTGGAAAAAAGGAACAGAATTGCCAGATGTAGAAAAAAAAATCGGATATCGAAAATTTTATTTCTTTAAAGACAAGTACTTATCTGAAACTATCATAATTTAATCGATTAAAATTAATAATGTTATTTTCATAATTTTTATTCTTCAGTTCATTATGAAGTTTAATTTCTTCGTTTATTTTTTTAGATAATTTTCTTCCTTCATTAAGGCCTGCATTATATGCAATTAAAATTGCATCTTTTGTATCAAGATCAGGAAAATAATCGATATTTTTTAAAATATAATTACCAGTATAGGTGTGCTTACTATATTTGTTTCTTATTTCATACTCATGGTTTTCGTTTTCTGAATAAATAAATAATTTTTTATTTTCTAATAGTAGAGAATAGTTTTCTTTTTCCATAAGGATGAGTTCTTTAGGGTGAATAAGCGTTAAGAAACATTCACTATCTATTTTTCGCAAACAACATCGGATAGAAAACCTATTTGGGCGATCGGGTATTGCTCCGTTGCATGCACATTGCCGATTTGAAAACTATCACATTTTCAACGCGGGTCAGAAAAATGCGTTGAATCAATCCGTCTCATTTGCAAAGAATTTTGGTACAGGATTTGGCGGATTTGTTTTTAGCGGTGGTTGCGGAACGGGCAAAAATCATCTTGCAGCATCGATAGGGTATTATCTCATGAGCAAAGGTAGTTCCGTATTATGCATCACCGTGGCGGATTTGATGATGCGCTTTCGAGCAACCTACGAAAAAACGGCGAAAGTGACAGAACAACAACTGCTCGATGAGCTTTGCAAAGTTGATTTGTTGATTCTAGACGAGATAGGTATTCAGTATCAGCATAGCGAAAACACAAAAATTATTGTTAATCAGCTGGTTGATAGGCGAACTTCACACAAAAAACCGATTGGCATGCTAACCAACTTAAATAGTGAACAAATTAAGCAGGTATTGGGAGATAGAGTCATCGACAGATTGATGATGAGCAATGGGATTTGGCTCAATTTCAACTGGTCAAGCTACCGCCGTAAAATTCAATAACAAGCAAGAGGTTAAGATGGAAAACAAGGATAATTCAACCGAAAAACTGGTCACTATCGGTGACAGGAAAATAGACAAGGAAATTGCCAAGTACTGCTTGGAAAAAGTGGAGCCAGCTATTTTTGAGGTGGTGACGCATTTGGTCAAAGAACGTTGTGAAAAAGCGGATGTCATCGAAGCAGCAAAAACGACAGCCGAGGCGATCGTCGAAGGCATGACCTCTATTTTTCCTTCTTAACCGTATCGAGGAAGTTACAAGAATTATCACTCATTGTTTCAAGACGGATTTTATAAGTTTCCTCCAATTTCAAAATCTCACTAATGTATTCTTCCGGCGTAAGTTCTTTATCGTTGCGTTTTAAATATTCAACAGCCAAAGCACGAGCGTCGTATGGATAAAATACAGTTTTTTCATATTTTTTAGACATAAAAAATTCCTTATAAGTTGAAGAGTGATAAGGATACCACCGAGCCTGACGTGGTGAAAAGACAGGCGTTTTCAAACAAAAATTCACGCCTCACTACCTCAAAAACCTCACCGGAAGAAATCACATGTTGACATCCTCCCCCACCTTCACACTTCGTGACTCAGGAGGGGGATTCCCGTTAGTCGGAGACTATCTGATCGCTCAGAAGCCTGGTTCCTGCTGCTGACGGCATTACTGCACCGTTCACTTCACAGGCTAACACGGCATGTCCTGCCGCTAAAATGTTACGAGCTCCGTTGATATCTGCGTTCTCTGTATACCCGCACTCAAGGCACTCGAATCTACTTTGTGATTGACGATTTTCTTTCGCTGTATGACCACAACATGCACACCGTTGACTTGTATATGCCGGAGGCACAGCTAATACCTGACCACCGCGCCATAGCTGCTTGTACTCAAGCTGACGGCGCATTTCATACCAACCCTGATCCAGTATCGAACGGTTAAGTCCTGATTTTGCCCTGACATTCCGTCCGTGCTGCTCTTGTGTACCTTTTGCCGATTTCGACATGTTACTGACCTTTAAGTCCTCAATGACGATCATCGCGTGGTTTTGCTGATTTCACTGGTGACTTTGTGAAGGTAGTCTTTGCGGATATTGGTTATATGCGAGTGGAGACGTTGGATTTTTCGCTTCTGTTTTTTCCAGTTATTGCTGAATTTAACTTTACAGCTTAACTGACGCTGGAATTTCGCCAGCTTTTTTTGGTTGGTTTTAAAACTGTTTACAGGTTCAAACACTGTGCCGTCTGACAGCGTGGCGAGTCTGGTTACACCTGCATCCAAACCAATCATTGTTGCTGACGAATGAGGCTGAATGTCCATTTCCAGTTCGACCTGAAACGATATATACCAGTGTCCCGCATGTTGGCTAACGGTTGCGTTTTTAATCTTACCGTACAGCTTTTGCGACTGCCGGAACTTTACCCATACCAAACCTGACGGTAATCTCACTCTGCCATTATCGAGCTGACAATATTTATCAAAATTAACAAAACGAACTGAATCACGCCCGTCATTTTTCCTTTTAAATACAGGAGCTTTTGCTGCCAGTTTTTTATCAAAGCAGCGTTTCCATGCCCCGTGCAGATCTTTGAGTTTCTGCTGAAGATTATCCGTGTAGGCTTCTTGCAAAAGGAATGTTCCGGCTTTTTTTTCCATTCTGTGAGCATCCGATTTAGTTCAAACGCTGACGGTAGTTTACCGCCGGATTCAATAATGCGTTGCGTCTCTGCTAGCCCGTAATTCCAGATAAAACGAGCGCATCCGCACAACTGCCGCAAACGTTGCGACTGTTTTTCGGTTGGTTCGAGTCTGAATTTGTAGGCTTTTAGAATTAGCATTATTACTCAGTGTGTAGTAAATTATCTCACTATCTTACCGTATATCCGGTTAATTTCAATGCAAAAATATAAAATCAACCGTTCAAGACATGCAGCGTTTCTTTTACATGTTCACCTTGTCTTTGTGACTAAGTACCGAAAGAAAGTACTCAGTGGCTTGCACTACAAAGCATTTCATCAGTATGCAGGTGAAGTGTGTCGCGACTTTGGGGCTGATTTAAAGGAAAGTAACGGAGAGTCCGATCACGTTCATATGCTGATCGAGTACCCGCCCACAGTGCAGTTGTCAGTACTAGTAAACTCGCTGAAAGCGGTAACGTCTCGTCGTCTGCGTAATGAGTTTCTAGACTTGCGTGGGGCTTACGGCAAGCCAGTGTTGTGGTCTCGATCATACTTTGCAGGTTCGTGCGGGGGAGCACCGCTGGAAGTTGTTAAGCAATACATTCAAAATCAGCGTGGCTGATCATTCTTCGGGCTTTTCAAGCCCGACCAAATTCCCCTCCCACCTTATGTCGGTGGGAGTACCCTTTGGAGGTTAAGATGGCGAAACGACTACGATAGAAGAAGTATTGCCTAGTCACAATGATATTGCTGTGTACAAAAAGATGGGGATCAACGAAGTCTTCTTTAACGAAGAAAAGCAACAACAAAAAGAATATTTAAGATCGATACTTGAGCGCAAAAAAACGGGTGAAATGACTGCACTGGAAGCAGCGCAATTTTTAGAGATAGAAGGTATACCTGTCCCCAACACGCTATTGCTCGAAATTAAGCAATCATCAAATTTCAATGAATCGGAAGATATTTTCCCTTCTGTTATCCACGTTAACGCCGGAAGTTTTAGCAATGACGAAAGAAATAGCAATTGATATTCCACCAAAATTAACCGCCGTGTTTAACGGGAGTGCCCGTTATCGCTGCGCTTACGGTGGGCGAGGAAGTGGAAAAACACGTACCTTTGCATTGATGTTGGCGGTTAACGCTTTCAATGCAGCAAGGGTGGGGAAAAAAGGCGTGATACTTTGTGCGCGTGAGTTCATGAACTCCCTTGAAGATTCCAGTATGCAGGAAGTGAAACAGGCAATCCAAAGCGTCAGTTGGCTCAATGCCTTTTTTGATATTGGTGAAAGATATATTCGTACCAAAGACAAGCGAATTTCTTTTGTCTTCTGTGGTTTAAGACACAACTTGGATAGCCTGAAATCAAAATCATCAATTTTGTTCTGCTGGATAGATGAGGCTGAAAACGTACCAGAGTACGCATGGCAAAAATTAATCCCTACGGTGCGAGAAGAAGGCTCTGAAATTTGGGTTACTTGGAATCCAGAGCGAAAAGGGAGCGCAACCGATGTACGCTTTAGGCAGAAAAAGCCAAGTAACTGTATTTCAGTTGACCTTAACTACAATGATAATCCGTGGTTTCCTGATGTTTTGGAGGAAGAACGGAAAAATGACCGGATCCGGCTTGATGCCAATACCTATGCATGGATTTGGGAAGGCGCTTATTTAGAGAATTCGAATAAGCAAGTATTGAATGGAAAATATGATGTTGTTGAGTTTGATCATGATCTCTGGAAAAAAGCAGACCGATTGTTGTTTGGTGCCGATTTTGGTTTTTCAAATGACCCTAGTACCCTGATCCGCAGCTTTATCCTTGGTGACTGTCTGTACGTAGAATACGAAGCCTACAGGGTCGGTGTGGAATTGGACGCATTACCTCATTTCTATCAAGCGATACCGGAAGCAACACGTTGGCCAATTAAAGCAGACAACAGCAGACCAGAGACTATCAGCTACTTAAAACGACAGGGTTTTAATATTGCTCCGGCATCCAAATGGAATGGTAGCGTAGAAGACGGCATCGCGCACCTACGAGGCTTCAAAAAAATCATTATTCACCCGCGATGCAAACACACAATTGAAGAAGCGCGGCTATATTCGTACAAAATTGACCGTAATACGGGTGATGTTCTGCCTGTCATTGTTGATGCTCACAATCACTGTTGGGACGCAGTGCGTTATTCTTTGGACGGGTATATCAAAGGCTCAGTCTCTTTTTTGGATACGCTATAGTGTATTGCTGGGAGTACAAAAACGTTCGGTTTCGTACACCCAAAAAAAGAACCGTACAAAAATAGGTTAAATTGATTTCGTACACCCTGTATAATAAGTACATCTATTTCGTACAGGAGAAATAAATATGTCACGGGTTTTTGCCTACTGCCGAGTATCCACCTTAGAACAGACCACCGAAAATCAACGCCGAGAAATTGAAGCAGCCGGATTTAACATTAAACCGCATCGAATTGTCGAAGAGAATGTTAGCGGTTCGGTGGCTGCTAATGAAAGAAATGGATTTGTCAGATTAACAGACAGGTTAGAGCCTGATGATATTCTTGTTGTCACAAAATTAGATCGATTAGGCAGGAATGCAATTGATATTCGCAAAACCGTTGAAAACCTAGCCTCATTAGGTGTTAAAGTTCACTGTCTTGCATTAGGTGGCGTCGATCTCACCAGCCCAGCCGGAAAAATGACAATGCAGGTGATTTCTGCTGTTGCTGAATTTGAACGGGATTTGCTAATTGAGCGCACTCAGGCAGGAATAGTCAGAGCAAAAGCACAGGGTAAAAAGCTCGGCAGACCTCGATCACTGGACGACAAACAAAGAGAAGAAGTGATATTGCATTTAAAAAACGGTCAAAGCATCAGTTCTCTTGCAAAAATCTTTAATACAACCCGACAAACGATCATGCGAATAAGGGATGCGGAATTTGCTACGGCAAAATATGGGGTTCCGGCGTAGAACCCCTATCTGGAAAAGCAACCGAATACGACTTACGGCAAGTTTCGTCGGCTGAGATCAGCTAAAGTCGAAAGGGTCAAAAAATAGCCTTAACGTACAATAATTTTCGATATCCAAACTGACCCCTATTTGCGGATTTAAACTTTCACCCAAATAGCTGAGAATGTGATCCCAGTCTGACAAGTTGAAGAGTTTCACTATCTGGTTTTCGATATATTAATAACAAATCAGGTTTTATATGACATTCTCTATGACCTGACCATTTGCCGATTAAATCATGATCACGATTGGATGTTTTGAGTGGTTCATCAATCACCAGAGAAGTAATAACGGATATAAGGACTTTATCAAGGTTATTGCGATGCCGTCCTTTGGCTTCTCGTTTGTAGTCACGTTTAAATGTTACTGAACGTTCAATTTTCCTCATGTAAATCCGCCATTAACGCTGTTACACAGTCAAACCGTTTTCCCTTTCCTTCATCTAATTCGGCTATTGCCTTTTTGGTTGTTGAGTTCGGTACTTTGACATCAAATGGCAACCTTTGTTCGTCCGCTACTCGGAGCATCAATAACCTGATGGCATCAGAAACAGAAAGCCCCATCGCTTCAAGTGCGGCGGTAGCGCGCTGTTTGGTGTTCTCATCAATACGGGCACGGACATAAGTTTCAGAATGGCGCATAAGATTTCCTTTAAATAATTATCTACTAACAGCTTATTGTAGTCACAAAAAGACTACATAGCAATAATGTAGTCATTTGATTAAATAAAATACGAGCGGTCATATGTTTTCATCTTTTCGAAAAAAATCACCCCAAAAACTCGCCGATGGCGGATTGGATAACCTGATGCGTGAGGTGAATGCGATAGGGTCGTCCACGACGACATTACCGTCCAGTTTTACTGCACTTGGTATAGCAGGGGCGGGTTATTTTGAAACCGACAAAGGCTTGGCGTGGCTCTATGAGCGTGTGTCAATTGTGCAGAAATATATCAACAAAACGTCAGGAGACTGTATCAAGCATTGGCGCACCGTGCGTTTTACGGGCGATGATGAAACACGAACCGAACAACTGAATGATGTGTTCACGGGCGAAGAAAAGCGCCTTAACATCAAAAAGCACGCAGAACTGGCGTTAAAATTGGCTTCGCTCTACGGTGGCAGCTTGTTAATCGCATTGACCGATGAAGAAAATCTGGAAAAACCGCTCAACGTGAATAACGAACAGTTAAAAGGCTTTTTGGTCGTCCGGCAAGGCGAATACCGCATCCGTAAAATCGCTACCAACATTTTTAGTCCGTGCTTTAACAAACCGTTATTGTTTGAATTAAAAAGCGATGAAAAGATACTTGTTCATCACTCCCGTTGTTGTTTGACAGTCGTTAATCAAATTACCAATAGCACCGTTAGAGCGAATGAAAAAGCCAATGATGGTAAAAGCGATATTTTGGCGTTTATCGCTGATTTGCTTGGTTACCTGTACGTAAATGATGAAGTGCTCGGCATGTTGCGTGAGATGAAGTCCGATATTTTCTTGCTGAAAGATTTGAACACGGGGATCACCAACGGAAGAGGCAAAGAAATTATCGACTGGCTGCAATTGGTATTGCAAGCCAAGAAAAGACACAACGTGTTGATGCTGGATGCAGACAGCCAGTATGAGCAAAAAGAGTTGTCGCTGGCAAATGTTTCAGACATCTGGACAAAAGCGCAAGACCGATTGGCGATTGCGATGGACAGACCGAAAACGATTTTGTTTGGCGATGGGGCAGCCGGATTTTCCACCGGACAGGAAGATTTGCAATCTTACTACGACACCATTTTTGAAATCCAAGAATCCCGTTTGCGCCCGATTATTAACTTCTTTGACAAATTCATTTGTGCCAAGCATGGCATTAGCGAAACGGAAGTCGCCTTTGAATTTGTCCAGATCAAAACGGAAAACAAAGCCGAGTCTGCCACCAATCTGAATACCGTAACCACGGCATTAATGCTATTGCTGGAACACGGCGTGATTGAGCCACAAGACGCGCTCAATGAGTTAAACCGTCGTGAACTGGTTGACGTGAAAAACGTACCGGAAGTGACGATGATGGCAAACCTACTTAGTGAGGAGGATGACCGTGAATTTACCACCCAAAAGCAAATTAACGGGGAGGGAGTGTAAGCCGATTAATCCGAGTAAGCGCGCAGAAGTTTATTATGCTTCCTCGGTTAAACATCTTATTTCACTTTTTAAGCTCGTGGTTAAGCAAGAAATTAGCAGGGAAAATCAGCAAAGAAACTTTGGCGATGCCAGCCCCAATTCTATCCAAAAACGCTTCCAAACCTTTAACCGCATTGTTGACCGTTTTTTAACGATTGACATCAGCGCATTTGCAACACGGGTCGCGCGTAATTTTGCCAACATTACTAATGCGGATAACAAAAAACGGTTAAGCCGTGAATTTGAGTCTGTGATTGCAATTAACCCCGCAGCGGTGTTGGACAGCAAACAAACGCAGGATTTCTTTAACGGCATGATTGGCGAAAACGTCCAGTTGATTAAGGGATTGCATACCGAATCATTAAGCCATGTGCAAAAAATTGTGCAATCGATGATAGGGGGTGGCAAAACGTTGCGCGAGGCAGGAAAGGAGATAACGGCAGCGTTGAATATTCAGCAAAACCGAGGGATGCGAATTGCGATTGACCAAAGCCGGAAAGCGATGGGTGATTTAACCAATCTTCGAATGCAAAAGCTAGGGATTAAGTTGTATCGCTGGTCAGCGGTGATGGATAAAAGAAAAAACGGCGGAACCCGTCCCTCTCATGCAGCGATGAATAATCGCATTTGCCGATTTGATGACCCAAGCGTGTATTTCAACGATAAAACCAAGCAGTGGGAAAAACGAAAACGGATTGGGGGCGTGGAGCTTCACCCTTCGCAAGATTTTAATTGTCGCTGTGTCAGCAAAGTAATTTTACAAAGCATAGAAGGATTGAACGATGAACGGCAATGACAACCGATTGCCTATTGATATTAAGGGCGCACAGCAATTGGAAACGGGTTATCGCATCCCGAGCAAAATTGCCAAAGTGGGGATACAGGAATTTGAAGGCAAAGAACTCTCCAGTCATGTACCTAATTTGATCCCCACCCAACGCTACAAGGTTGAAGTGTTACCCGAAGACCTTTTTGATGTGGAGACCATCGCCTCGTTTGAGGGAAAACCGCTTACCTTTTTTCACGCCCCCAATAACGAGGTGACCAGCAATAACTGGAAGGATACCGCTATTGGTCACGTACAGAATGTGAAGCAGGATGGCGATTATCTTTCAGCCGATGTTTTCCTTTATGACGCTGAGGCGATAGCTGCCATCAAAAATTATCAAATTAAAGAGCTCAGTTGTGGTTACAAGTCGTTTATCGAACCGACTGGCACCACAGGAGTAGATTTCAAGAAAACCCATATCAGAGGTGACCACGTGGCAATTGTTGACGTGGGACGCTCTGGGCATGATGTCAAACTAGGAGATAGCGCTGTGTCTATGAAAGCAAAACTCGCTGCCGTTAAGGGTCAGCACACGTTAGGGGATGAGGGCGAAACACCCGATACCCTCGATACTCTATTGATTCAGATGAGTGATTACATTCAGTTGCTCACCGAATCCGCCGATGAAGCAACAAAAGAAATCGGCGAGATATTAACGGGACTAATCGGTAAAGCGCAAAGTCTAAATGTGACAGCGTCACCTACCAGTGAGGTCAAGCAAGGCGATGATGCCAGTGAAATCACCTCCGTACCTGAAAATACAGAATCAACAGATGAGAAATCGCTGATTGAGACACTTAAAAAGCAGCTTGAAGAACTGACCGAAAAACTCAAAGCACTGGAGGAAGAAAACGCCCGACTGAAAGCAGAAAAAGAGCTAGCGGAAACGGAAGCCGAAGCCAAGTCAACGTTTGGTGACGTGGCAATTGGACATGCCCGAACCGCACGGCAAATCAAAGAAAACGTGATTATCGCGAAAGGGCTGGTGACGCAGCTAGAAGCGCGGAAGCTCGGCGATTCTGCGATTAACGGCAAGTATGACTATCTCATCAATCGTCAGCGTGAACAGAATAAGCCACGATTAAATCTTGGCGATAGAAAACCCACCAAATCCGCATCACAACGCCTAGGAGGTCGCTAATGGCATCTGGATTCACAAATTGGGATTCCGATAAAGGAACCTTGCGCGCGGGCACAATCTATCGCGCATCAAGCTCCAATGACAAAGTGTGGGGCGAAGAAAACAACACCACGACTGACCTTCCCTACGGGGTATTTGTGGCGGTGAACCCTGACGGCGGTATTAAGCCGATTTCGGCGGCAACTGATGTCATTCACGGCATTGTTGTACGGGATATTTACGGCGACAAAGCACCCCACAATAAGCAAGTCAATGTCGGGCATTTTTCCCACGGGGATTGCGTGGGTGTGGCCACCGCAAAAGACCAAACCTTCAAACGAGGCGATAAAGTTTATGTGGTCGCCACAGGTGATGATGTTGGCAAGGTATCGAAAACCGCAACAGGCAATATCGATTTAGGGTATTGGGTGGAAAATGTCAGCTCAGGCAGTCAATGCGTAGCAATCACGCTTGGCTTTATTCAAAAGGTAGGAGAATAACCGATGGCAATTGAAGAAGCCTATTTTGAAACGGTGTTGCAAGAAGCATTAACCGAACGTGACACGCAGCTACAGGAAAAACAGTTACCTGAAATCAATATCGGGGAGGCAATCCCAATCAACGAAGGACTGGATTTTGCCGATGAATACGTAGAATACGGTATTACCGAGGTGTTGGGCTCTGTCAAAGACGGCATTATTGGCAACAAAACCAACTCGCTGGTGACGATTGATAGCACCATTGAGATGTACAAAGCGCCTGTTTGCCAGTGGGCAAAAGCCGTTGTATGGACACAACAGGAGCTTGAAAAAATCAACAAAATCAATATTAATCTGCAAAGTAAAAAACAGGATGATTTGTACGCCAATGCCCTGTCAACACTGCAATATGCAGGTTACCTCGGACATCAACATTTGAAAGGACAGGAAGGATTGTTGACAGGCAGCAAAGTTCAGGTGATGAATGATGAATCCGGCAAATCACTGAAAGACATGATCGCCAATGAGTTTATCAAGCTGGTGCTGGATACTTACAACAAGGCGTGGGCAAACTCAGATTATCGGGTTCAACCAACGCACATAGCAATGGATGCCGCTGATTTCATGCTGGCAATGCAGAAGTTTGATAGCCAAAGCCCCATTGTTGGGACTGATTTACTGCCTGTTTCTGCGATGGACAGGATCATGGCTGCGTTGAGGAAGGCATCGGGTAATGACAGCTTTACGATTACCTTTGTGAAAGTTCCGGCAGGATATGCCAGAGAAATAACCAAAGGCAAAACCCGCTTGGCAATTTACACCTACGACGAAGAGTATGTCGAAATGAAAGTGCATATGCCGGAGTTGTTAGCCGTTCGCCAGCGGGATTTGCTGACCTATGAGTGTGGTTATCGTTCTGCTTTTGGTGGTGCGATGTGGAAACAACCGCTATCTGCCGTTTACGCCGATTATAAAACTGCCCCAAAGTCATAGACGGCGGTTTCCCAAGCGGAACAACCTTACCGTCAGATGATCACTTTCCGCAATCACCATCTTAACCTCCAAAGGGTACTCCCACCGACATAAGGTGGGAGGGGAATTTGGTCGGGCTTGAAAAGCCCGAAGAATGATCAGCCACGCTGATTTTGAATGTATTGCTTAACAACTTCCAGCGGTGCTCCCCCGCACGAACCTGCAAAGTATGATCGAGACCACAACACTGGCTTGCCGTAAGCCCCACGCAAGTCTAGAAACTCATTACGCAGACGACGAGACGTTACCGCTTTCAGCGAGTTTACTAGTACTGACAACTGCACTGTGGGCGGGTACTCGATCAGCATATGAACGTGATCGGACTCTCCGTTACTTTCCTTTAAATCAGCCCCAAAGTCGCGACACACTTCACCTGCATACTGATGAAATGCTTTGTAGTGCAAGCCACTGAGTACTTTCTTTCGGTACTTAGTCACAAAGACAAGGTGAACATGTAGGGGTCAGCTTGGAAAACGGAAAATATCCTACGCTAAGCTTATTTTTTGTACCGACCTATATTAACTGCACGCAACGGACGGTATTTACCTGAGCCCAACTTTAGATTATTCCGCCAGATATAATCACCACTTAGATTGATATGCTCCCAACCTAGAGGGGATAAATGAGAAATTAATGCCTCATGAATCTGAATTCCTTTTCGTTTTAAAGATTCGATAGCTCTTTCTATATATACGGTATTCCACAACGTAATCGCCGCTGTTAACAATGTTAACCCACAGGCACGATAGCTTTGATTTTCCAGACCTCGATCTCTGATTTCGCCTAACCGGTGCATAAAAATGGCTCGTGCTAGGGCATTGCGAGCTTCACCCTTATTTAAACCTGCTTGCACTCGACGACGTAGCTCAGGATCGCAAAACCAATCCAGCATAAACAGCGTTCGTTCGATACGACCGATTTCCCGTAATGCTTTTGCCAGACCATTTTGTTTGGGATAACTCGCCAATTTTTTTAACATTAGCGACGCAGTGACTGTTCCCTGTTTAATCGAGGTTGCCAGCCGAAGTACCTCATGCCAATGTTTTTCAATTTCCCGGATATCCAGACTCGTCGAGGATATCAGCGACTGTAGCCCCGGGTATTGTTTTGCTTTCCCTTTGATAAATAGTTTCTTTTCAGGAAGATCCCTGATCCGAGGGCAGAATGCAAATCCCAATAAATGCATAAGTGCGAAGACATGCTCAGTGAAACCAGCTGTATCGGTATAATGCTCTGTAATTTCCAATTCACTTTCGTGATACAACAAGCCATCAAGTACATGGGTAGAATCTCTTACTCTGCTAATGACTTGAGTATAAAATGGGCTGTATTGATCTGAGATATGAGTATAAATCTGCACACCAGGCTCTGGGCCGTATTTTAGATTTACATGTCCTGCATATCGACCATGACTTCCAACCCGAAAATTTTGCCCGTCAGATGATGACGTTGTACCATTTCCCCACACGGCTGCCAGCGGGCTCTTTTTTTGGGTATTCACCAGCTCAGCAAGTGCAGCTGAATAAGTTTCATCTCTGATGTACCAAGCTTGAATACCTTCGAGTGATGATTTTGTTGTTCCTGGGCAGGACTGAGCCATTTTCGTTATCCCCAAATTGATACCATCTGCAAGGATAGTCGTCAGTAACAACTTTTTGTTTTTGGGTCTGACGTGATTATTTTTGAGGTGAGTAAAGTGGTGGGTAAATCCACTCCAACCGTCCACTTCATCTAATATTTCAGTGATTTTTGGGCGAGGTAACATGGCATAAACGAGGTCAGCAAAAGGAGAAACGTCTGAAGGAACGCTGTCATCAAGTGGCGTTACTTTTACACCATTTTCTGATATATCAACATCATGCAAATCTCCCGCAATCGCCATCGCATTCACTTCTTCCAGACGTGATGATAACAGCGCCATACGTGAGCTAAGGTATTTTTGGCAATCTGTTGGAATGGCGAGTGGTAACTGAGTCTCTTTGAGTAATTTTTCAAAATCAGCGGAAGGAATAAGATAATCGTCAAAATTCTGGTAGCGTCGCGACCCCTTTACCCAGATATCACCCGATCTTAATGCGCCTTTTAGCTCATTAAGGACACAAAACTCATAGTATTTTCGGTCAATCCCCGAGGGGGTTATGACCAATTTTTTCCAGTTTTCAGGGATAAAATTTATGGGCGCGGATGGCGGCACCTTTCGGAGTTGTTTTCGGTATATTTCTTTAAGGGTCTCAAGCGCTTCACTAAGTGACAGCGCTGTAGGAGTTGCCTTGAATTGCAATGCTGATAACATACGGGGGGCATATTTACGCAACGTACTGTATTTTTCGGTGATCAGATTAAGAGGCTCAAAATTATCCTTTCGGGCTAAAAACTGTGTTTCTTCCAGACTGGCGACAAATTCTGGCCAAGGAAGTACGCCTTCTATTGCAGTCCAAGGATCATCCCCTGATTCTCGTGCATTTAGCAGAGCCTGCCCAACGGTAAGATATTGCTTTAACTTACTCTGAATGAGTTTTCCTGTTTTTTGAAGTCGTTCGGCCTGTGTACGCTTTGCTCTACTGAATAAACTGCCCAAGATACGTTCATGTAATTCGATAATTTCATCAGTCAGTGTGGCCCTTGCTTCTGAGATAACACAAACCAACATGGCGTAACGACGTGTCTCGGAGAATTTAGCCAGATCCCTGCTATTCATTTTTCTACCTTCTCGAGCCAATTTGAGCAGTCGGTTTTGGTGAACGGAAAGCGAAATACCTTCAGGTAAAGCCAATCCCTCAATAGCATTTAATCTATCAATATGCTGCAACACATTTTACCATTAATTTTCCCCGGAGGTTGAAGCAGCCAAGCAAGACGGCTTAGTTGTTCATCCCCTGAGATCAACAGATTATCTAAGGCTGTTTTATGTTGTGGTTCCAGTTGCGTTGTCAGTGCTGTAAACACTGCTCTATCCGCAATTGTCGTGGCTTCAGCAAGGGTCCTCTCAACCACATCAATGGAAGGGAAGATAACATTATTATTATGTAGCCAGATGAGCATCTCTTCAGCAAGGATCAAACCTTTGTCGGTTCGCATAGCATGAGGATATAAATGACTAATGCACATTTTTTGCAAAGGCTTACTGAATGGCACTAATTGTAAATAGCGATAGAGCTCGGCAAGGTGCTCCCAACGGGTTTCCTCTCTAGCAGCGTACTTTTGCCATAAATCAGGATTGAGTTTCAATCTCTCTGCCACTCTGGATAGAATACCATCGTGGGGAAGCGCATTTTTATCTGGGGTAAAACCCAGCCCTCGTAGATAACAGAGTAAAATTGCAAAGCCTAAACGGTTAGGGGTCTTCGATGTTTTTAATGAGAATCAGATCTTGCTCATTTAAAAAACATATTCGTGCTGAAGCAGGATGTCATCATCAGGTACAACCAGTAAACGTTCTTTTTCATCACTGCTCAGTATTTGTCGTCGTGGCATCAATGCTCTCCCAGAATACGGACATAGCTCGCTCTGATTTTCAAAATATAAGCCTATTAAGAAAATGTTTTCTGTTTAACAATGCGTATAACCGTTCGTTCAGAAACACCACATAACCTCGCAGTATCTCGGATGCTCTGCCTATTATTTACTCGAAGTTCAATGATTTTTTCATGCAATTGATGGTCAGCCTGACGCCCCCTGAATTTACCTACCGCCTTAGCTTTTGCTATACCTTCCTGTTGTCGGCGGCGACGATCCAGATAATCTTTTCTAGCGATAGCAGCCAGCATGTCTAACATCATCCCGTTAATAGCTTTAAGCATAACAAAGGTAAACTCATCGCCAACATTTGACGTCAGAGCTATATGGCTTGTTGGAAGATCCAAACTAACAACAATAAGGTCTTTTTCCTGGATAAGACGTTTTAATTTTTCCCAACCCTTTTCATCTAGGCGTGAAAGACGATCAACCTGTTCAATGAGAATAATGTCACCAGATGCTGCATCATCAAGCAAACGTAAAAGTTCTGGTCGTTGGAGTGAGGCCCCAGATACATTTTCAGTGTACCAACTGGCCATGCGAAACCCTTTTTCTTCAACGAAAGCTTTCATCCTATTTTTAGCTCGGAGAGCGTCCTGTTCTTTTGTTGATGCGCGGAGATAACCATGAATGTACATTTTTCACCCATTGATGACGTTTAAGTGGTGATCATAATGTATATGACAGATAAGTAATGATCTAATAGAAAAATGTCAACCCATTAGCTTGTGACAATGGGGTGTACTCAAATGTCATGCGTGGTTAGGTTTTGAGTTTACAATGATGAGGTGAAAGAGAAGTGGTTAAATAGGTAAAAGAATTTAGACAATATCAATTTGTACATAAAATAGCCTTAGCGTAGGATATTTTCCGTTTTCCAAGCGCACCCCAAGATCTTCTTCACACCGTCCGCCACTTTTTTAAATTTGTCGCTGATGATGTTGCCGATATCCCCAAAATTGCCGGAAAAAAGCGCTTTAACGATTTCAAGCGGTGTCGTAAAAATCGTTTCGAGAATCTCAGCGACAGTTTGTAAGCTGGCGGTCATCTCCTCAGTAGTCTCAGCAGTACCGCTCGTGAAAATCCCTTTAATCCAATTCCACGCAGCGACGAACGGCGCTTTGATATCTTCCCACATCTGAATAAAAAACTGCGTGACCGCGTCGAAGGCATCGTTAAAGGTTTTTTCACACCAGTTGCCAATTGCGGTGAATTTGTCACTGAACCAGTTAACCAGTGGTGAAAATATCGCTTTTAAATCCGTCCAAAACTGCACAAACGCCTGTTTTAGGATGGCAATCACCGTGTCCCAATCATCACTGAAAAACGCTGTCAGGAAATTGGATAAATCGGTGAAGTCTTTGATGATTTGATCCCACATGGCAGAAAAATAACCGATGACCGTATCAATCATTTTTCGCACATCATCCGGAAATATTCCCCAACCTTCCAAGAATTCGCCAATCACGCTTTTTCCGCCATTCAACCAGACGTACAAGTCTTCAAGGGCGGCGATAATGCCGATAATCAGCACCGTAGCGCCAAAGAAAACAGGATTAGCAAGGATCGCTGCGCCAATCGCCTTTATCCCTGCCGTGATAAGCGGAAACACTTTCACCAGTGCCAACGCTGCCGGAATCAGCAACCAAAAGCCGTCAGTGGTTTTGTTGAGAAAAGTGATTAATTTGGCAAATGCCCCTACGACGCGCGCGATAAAACCAATCACAGGCTGTAAACCTTTCAGCACAAAATTGAAAATCGGCGCAAGGGTGGCAAACACTTTTTCTGCAATCTGTTGCAGTTGCAGTAAGACACTGGCGAACGTGCGCCGGAAAATTTCCGCCTGTTCCAAATCGTCTTGGGTTAATGCACGACCTTCTGCGACTTTTTTCTCAAGTTCCGTCCACTCTTGACGGGTTTTGCCGATGGCATCAACCATCTCATAGGAAAGACCAACCTGTTCTGCAAGTGCGGTTCTTGCGCCTTTGTCCTGTATATTGTTTAGGGCGCTGCCCGTTTCACGCAACAAGACGCTGGTATCCCTGATTTTGCCGTTACTATCCTTAAAGGCAACACCGAGTTTCTTAAATACTTGGCTTGCGGTATCGCCGTCACTATTAATCGCCCGTTGAAATTCTTTCACCCCATCCGACAATTCGTCAAAACTTACACCGACCGTTTGCGCGCCTTCTCTTAACACCTGAAAACATTTTGCGTCAATGCCTGTTTGTCGAACCGCTTTGTTAAAGTTATTAATTTGCTCCCCTGCGCTCATAATTGCCGTCAGGGTAAATGCTCCGGTGATTATGCCTTTAAACTCGCTGAGCTTTTCGCCCAATTTGCCGAGTATACTTTCGGTTTTTTTCGCCTCTTTGCCAAGTTCATCGACGGAGTCTGAGGCTTTGTGAACGTCTTTTGCGGTGCTGGCACTCTCGATGCCAAGTTGGTCAACTTTTGCGGTCACCGTGGTGAATTTCCCCGTCACACCGCCTAATTGCCGGGATAATTCGTTAAGCGCAGTAATCAACGTATCAATCACGCCCGCATTGGCATTCACACCAATATCCAGACTTAGCTTTTCTTCACTCATTCGTCACCTCTTTTGCTTCGCTTCGTCGTGCTGTTTCCACTCAATCGCCCCCGTGATAAAGGCGTGCTCGGCAGTTTTCAGATAGAAGAACATGTCATCATCGCGCAACGCCAGAAGCTCACCCACGGAGCCGTAACCCGCCTTCACCAGTGAAAAAAGCAGTTTGTCGTGCTCACTCAGTGAGGATTTTCTAACGTACTGTCGCCAGCTATTGGGATAACGCGGGGTAAAGGTCAGCTCGCCGTTAATGCCGATAAAAAAGGGGCTGCGAAGAGGTGTAACACCGTTAACGTTAAGGGAATAAAAAGCTCAGGTTTTTCGTCAAAAAAGTGCGGCAATTTGCTAATACTCATGCCGTCGTGGGTGATTTGGTTGAAAAGCTGTCTCAGATTGCCGTCACTATGACTTGAGAGCGTCGCGGCAATGCGTTTTGATTGCCCCAAGTCCTCGACAATTTTCAGCGCTTTTAACCGTAAATGGTGATTGAAATTACCAATCTGAAATTCGTTACCTTGCACCTTAAAGGTTTTGTTTTTGGTAATATCGACAATATCATCCTGCGATAGCCCGGTCAGGCTACCTAATCCTTGTTCTGTCATGATTTTTTCCTGTTAAATTGAGCGGGTGAAATCCCGAAATTGCAGTTTGTAGGTCATCTCTGCGTTGTGATCAGTATTAGCAAAAGTGAATTGTGGCTGGTCTGTGATACTGCCGCCTGTAAACGTGAAAGTTTCGGTTTTGGC
This sequence comes from Arsenophonus apicola, assembly GCF_020268605.1. Lineage (NCBI taxonomy): Bacteria > Pseudomonadati > Pseudomonadota > Gammaproteobacteria > Enterobacterales > Morganellaceae > Arsenophonus > Arsenophonus apicola. The sequence goes on along the minus strand of NZ_CP084227.1, from coordinate 26,369 downwards.
TTTGCCGTCGAGCTTGTACAACGTGCTCACCGAAGCATTGAGCAACGTCACTTCACCACTGCCTTGTAGCGTGGATAACCAGACATCATCGGCACTGCCCCTTAAAATATGAAATTCAAGCTCGGAAACTTTGGCATCGGTTCGTTTTGCCACACTGACCGAACCTCCAGAGCCGTTAAAACGGCTAGTATCGGGATTGGGGAAAGTAATTTGCACCGTAGTACCTGCAATAAAATCACTCAGGACTCGACCGCCAAGAATGACGGTTGTTGCATCCACATCATAGGAAATTTGCGCCATGTTTTACCCCTAGTAATTGAAATTAATGATAATATCCGCCCGATGAAATGCTCCGGCATTTTTCACCGCCTGTTGAATAGTGGGCGATTTGCGGTTTATGCGGTCCACCTGTGATTGCTCTGCGAGTAGATTGGCATAGGTGAAATAGCCTTTGCTCTCAATGGCACGCTTAAATTGCTCTTCATCGCCGAAGGTATCCGGTGATGTCCATTTTCCGGCAGCAAATACGCTGGCTCTCACAAATCTCGCTGCCACCTGATTGATGCAATCAACCAATAATTCCACCCCTTTTTCCGTTTGCGGTATTTTGGTGGCGGTAGATTTCATTAAATTAAAGGTATCAACCTGTACCTGATTGACATACGCTTTCAGGTTATAGACATTATCGACGAACTCGTTGGCATTTGAGCACATCACCACCGGACGGTCTTTGATCAGAGTGTAAATATCGATACCCACGGATGACGCACTGTCTACCTCGGTTTGGCTGTAGCTTTCTGGCTCACAGGCAAGCTCCTTTAAGTGAATCGTCATGGCACTATTTTCAGCACTGAAATCGACAACATGCACCCTTGCCATATAGGAAACCGCCAAGGCTTTTTGATTGCGCCTTGAAAAAAGCAGCCGAAAATATTCTTGTCCTTTCTTGCTCACTTGCCATGCCAAGCCTTTTGTCGTGAGATTGTCAGGATGTGAAACCACCTGATAGCCCAATATCTTGTTGGCTTGACTGTAGCTTGCCAGCTTTAAAATCTGGTCATTGGTCAGCTCATCAACAAAACAATACCCACAACCCGAAGATGCTGCCACCACATCGGCAATTGCCTCATCGGGTGATTGGGCGGGCAAAGTTTTAGACGGTGTCGCTTTAGTCAAGGTAGCGCTATCACCCAGTCCTAGCAGATTCCCAATGAACGTACCTGTTCCCCCCTCGCTGGCGTTAGCTAATCCTTTTCCTGATACCACCAAACGCTTGTCAAGGTATGCAAAGGCGGACTTTCCGTTGGTAGGCAGATTGTTGTTGTCGGGCTGATTTTCAGCAGACGGGTAGCCGTCTGGCAATGCCTGATTGAGGATATTAATCACATCATAGAACGTGACCGCATCACCAAAGTTCAGGTTTTCAAGCGTCAATTCACCGAGTGTTATACTGCCATCTTCAATTTGACGCAGCGTTTTAAGTAACGCGTTGCTGTCAATCTCTGAGCCTGTCAGTGTGTCAAATTCCACTGGGGGCAGCGTTAAATCAGTTTTGCGCCAATGTCCGATAATCAGACTGCCACCGGAGCCTATCGGATTAGGGGACGTGCCAAAAAAGGCAGTCGCCATCTGGTAGGTTTTCGAGGTAATGCCAAAATCGGCTTTCACGCCTGCGATATTTTTGTAGGTGGCATGAATCGTTTTACCGTCAAAAATCGCGCCCGTTTCAGATGTCATCATGATGACGTGGTTGATGTTGTCGTAATTTGCGCCTCGTTGCTCTTTGAGTAGCTGCACATTGACAACATTTTCAATATCGATGCCAAGATTATTGTTCATGTTGTAAACCTTTTTCGTTGGAAAGTTGGAAAGTAAGATGATTGATTGAGGGTGTTGAAACGTTGATATAATCCGCGACAGAGGCGTTAATCGAAAACATCACGCGCTCTCGATACTGGCTACCTGTCGCAAAGTGCAAATCACGCACACCCATTGGCGCAGATAAGCTAATCGTGTGCTTCCACTGTTGCTCAAAGCCTTTTTGCGTTCTAAGTAACCGCAAGAGAATTTGCGCCCGTTGCAAGGCTTGCTTGCCCCAAACATTCACGTCAAAAAGGATTTTCTCGTGCTGGCTGTATTCCATCACTTCAACGTTTCGGCGGTATGTTTCGCTAAAGCCTTTGACTTCACTGTTGCCAGATTGCTCAATACTGATAACAGGCGCATCAAAATCTTGATTCGCCAGATTTTCACGTCCGATAAATATTGTATTTTCAGCAACCTCTAGCGTGTCTCGAATCACCATTGCCAGCCGTTGGATCGGTGGCTGGTAGTTTTTGTGGTGTAAATTGGTATTTTGTATTGACATATAGCCCCTTTGGCGCTGTAATGTAATTACAGGTAGCGGAAACCCGCAGCTAACATCCCTGACAGGAGGAAATATGAGTGAAAAAGTAAAAGCCTTGCACGATGTCGAAATCGAAAAAATAAGAGCAGAAATTAGTAAACTAATGGCTGAAACGTCAAAAATAAACAAAGAAACTATTTGGTATCCAATCGCAGTTTCTGCCAGCTTAGTTGCTGCTGTGGCGGGTATTACCGCAATTATTATTAAATTTATTTAGAAGGATGCCCTTAACAGGGCATTTCATTATGCGAATCATCAAAAAATACACGCCACCAACCACAGAAGATTTAAAAAAACTCAAAAACAAGATGAGCTTTACGGGAAATCAAATGGCTGAATTGTGTGGGCTATCCGGTGCTAATCAGTGGCGTAAATACACGGGTGGCGAAAAACCAAGAACAATGAATCAACATATTTTATTTTTTGTTGCTGCTCAACTCGCTTTGAATGAAGATGAACTTAATAAAATATTGACTAAGATGCAGAGTTTAGGGGCGAGTCTTTCAAGAGACGACAAGTGATCTCACTATCCTTCACTTCCTCAAAGACATAGCGTACATAGCCATAGTCGCTATAGTCTTTGCGGTTAATCGATTTGAATGTTTTTCCTTTGTACTCCAAGTAAACACCGAGCAGATCCGCATATTGTGGCTGCACATGCACCGTGTAATACGTCAGTGACCAGTCCAGACTATCCTTGTTAATCGCTTCATCCGGCAAACTGCTGATTACGCCTTCAATCGATTTTCGTGTCACCGCAAAATCCGGCTTAAAATCTTTCGTAGTAATCACTTCCGTGATGAAGGTTAACGGTTGCGAAAATCGGCGTATGGTTCTTGCCATATTGGGCAGTCTCATTTTTTCACCACCTGATAGGTTATCGATTTTTTGAGTGCGCCTGTATCTTGTAGTAGTCTTGCTTCAATGACACCTTTCCTTTTCAACTGCGCTTTTGTGCTTTCAGAATGCAAAGGCCACGCCCCAAAACCTTGTGTATCAAATGCCTCAATTGACCAACCAACCGCCAGTTCGCCGATACAAGCCAGAAATTCCGTTGCGCTGATTTCACCGGAAATGAATAGACGGTATTTTTCTTTTACCGCTTTTTCAATGTTGACATCCTCCCCCACCTTCACACTTCGTGACTCAGGAGGGGGATTCCCGTTAGTCGGAGACTATCTGATCGCTCAGAAGCCTGGTTCCTGCTGCTGACGGCATTACTGCACCGTTCACTTCACAGGCTAACACGGCATGTCCTGCCGCTAAAATGTTACGAGCTCCGTTGATATCTGCGTTCTCTGTATACCCGCACTCAAGGCACTCGAATCTACTTTGTGATTGACGATTTTCTTTCGCTGTATGACCACAACATGCACACCGTTGACTTGTATATGCCGGAGGCACAGCTAATACCTGACCACCGCGCCATAGCTGCTTGTACTCAAGCTGACGGCGCATTTCATACCAACCCTGATCCAGTATCGAACGGTTAAGTCCTGATTTTGCCCTGACATTCCGTCCGTGCTGCTCTTGTGTACCTTTTGCCGATTTCGACATGTTACTGACCTTTAAGTCCTCAATGACGATCATCGCGTGGTTTTTGCTGATTTCACTGGTGACTTTGTGAAGGTAGTCTTTGCGGATATTGGTTATATGCGAGTGGAGACGTTGGATTTTTCGCTTCTGTTTTTTCCAGTTATTGCTGAATTTAACTTTACAGCTTAACTGACGCTGGAATTTCGCCAGCTTTTTTTGGTTGGTTTTAAAACTGTTTACAGGTTCAAACACTGTGCCGTCTGACAGCGTGGCGAGTCTGGTTACACCTGCATCCAAACCAATCATTGTTGCTGACGAATGAGGCTGAATGTCCATTTCCAGTTCGACCTGAAACGATATATACCAGTGTCCCGCATGTTGGCTAACGGTTGCGTTTTTAATCTTACCGTACAGCTTTTGCGACTGCCGGAACTTTACCCATACCAAACCTGACGGTAATCTCACTCTGCCATTATCGAGCTGACAATATTTATCAAAATTAACAAAACGAACTGAATCACGCCCGTCATTTTTCCTTTTAAATACAGGAGCTTTTGCTGCCAGTTTTTATCAAAGCAGCGTTTCCATGCCCCGTGCAGATCTTTGAGTTTCTGCTGAAGATTATCCGTGTAGGCTTCTTGCAAAAAGGAATGTTCCGGCTTTTTTTCCATTCTGTGAGCATCCGATTTAGTTCAAACGCTGACGGTAGTTTACCGCCGGATTCAATAATGCGTTGCGTCTCTGCTAGCCCGTAATTCCAGATAAAACGAGCGCATCCGCACAACTGCCGCAAACGTTGCGACTGTTTTTCGGTTGGTTCGAGTCTGAATTTGTAGGCTTTTAGAATTAGCATTATTACTCAGTGTGTAGTAAATTATCTCACTATCTTACCGTATATCCGGTTAATTTCAATGCAAAAATATAAAATCAACCGTTCAAGACATGCAGCGTTTCTTTTACATGTTCACCTTGTCTTTGTGACTAAGTACCGAAAGAAAGTACTCAGTGGCTTGCACTACAAAGCATTTCATCAGTATGCAGGTGAAGTGTGTCGCGACTTTGGGGCTGATTTAAAGGAAAGTAACGGAGAGTCCGATCACGTTCATATGCTGATCGAGTACCCGCCCACAGTGCAGTTGTCAGTACTAGTAAACTCGCTGAAAGCGGTAACGTCTCGTCGTCTGCGTAATGAGTTTCTAGACTTGCGTGGGGCTTACGGCAAGCCAGTGTTGTGGTCTCGATCATACTTTGCAGGTTCGTGCGGGGGAGCACCGCTGGAAGTTGTTAAGCAATACATTCAAAATCAGCGTGGCTGATCATTCTTCGGGCTTTTCAAGCCCGACCAAATTCCCCTCCCACCTTATGTCGGTGGGAGTACCCTTTGGAGGTTAAGATGGTGTTTGGGTTTATGGCGCTGATGGTTTTTGCCAGCAATGACCTGAGCACGCTGGTTAACCAGATGCATTAACAATATCAATTCTATTTTACTATTTTGAGGTAATTATGAACAATAAAAGAAATATTCATCGCGGCTTTGTGACGTTGGAGATTTTAGGTGGACTGGCGGTACTCGCGGTGATTATTGTCCTTGCAGTTGGCGCGGTATCCAAGATGTTTAACAAAAGCACGTTGAATGACGAAATTGCCAATGTGCAGTCATTAGCGACCCAAACGCGCGGGATGTTAAAAACCAAAGGGGAGTATGCCTTTACCAGTGGGGTTAAAATGACAGGAACATTGATTCAGTTTGGTGGCGTCCCTTCTGGGATGACGATAAACGGGGAGAAATCAAAAGGGGATGCCAAAATGACGAACGGCTGGGGCGGTGAGGTGATTGTTGCGCCTGAAAAGGTGCAAGGTTCACAGAACAATAAAGGATTCTCCATCACCTACAAGAATGTGCCACAAGAAGCGTGTAGCGTGATGGCAACAAAACTCAGTAGCAGCACACTGTTAAACGAGGTCTCTATCTCTGGCAGCAACAATGTTGGCGTGGTGACCGCAGAGAAAGCCGCCACCCAGTGCAAACCCGATAATGGCTCAAACGGCGTCAATACCCTCATTTTTAAATCGAATAATTAACGCAATCTTCCTCTTTTAAACTTTTTAACGCCTTTTAATGCAGAAGGGGTGGGGTTACTTTTTCTGCATTCAGGGAGTAGATATCGTGAAAATGATGACCTTTTGGCTTGCAATATGTTTAAGCAGGACGGCACAGGCATTTTGTTTTAATGAAGCAGGCGCGTTATATCAAATTGACCCAAAACTGCTCAAGGTGATTGCCCAGCAGGAAAGCAGTCTGTCTGCGAAAGCTGTCAATCACAATCGCGACAAGCAGGGACGTGTATTGAGCGTGGATTACGGGCTAATGCAGGTGAATTCGGTGCATATCCCAAAGCTTAAAAAGCTGGGCATCATCACAGACTATCAGGATTTGCTCAGCAAACCTTGTCTTAACGTGAAAATTGGCGCGTGGATACTGGCACAACATCTTCAACGATGTGGGGTTAACTGGAACTGTCTTGGCTCATACAATGCCGGCTTTCACCCACGAAGCCAACACAAACGTCTACGCTATGCCAAATTGATTTACCAAAGGTATGTTCAGCACTGAAAATTATGTATTTTTCTATTAATTCAGTTGCAAATCACCAATCCTATTTTCTCGAAGACCCATTGGTCGGTTGGTTTATATGTTATATTTGGAAGGGTATTACTAATACAAATATTTTTTTCTTCCTCATAGGTAAATCCGTCATTACAAGCAATAACATTTCCTGAAAGGAACAAACTTAAATAAGTTGCTAATGTCAACCTTTTCAAGGCGTCAACTCCGCGTGAATTCGTTTAATCAATTTTGATTTACTAAGGTATTTTCAGTGATGTCACTCCTTCTTTTAAGTATTTTACTGCAAGGCGCAGCCGTTGTCACCGCAAAACACTTTCTCGACAAATATCAGGAGCAACCCCTTTCAACCCTCGGTAATTTCCTTCCGGTGATAGGGGGTGTTTTTACGCTACTGTCTTTTATGTCTGCACTCGGTTGTCCCACTATAACGCATACCCTGTTTTCGTTAATATTTTACGCGTTTTTGGCCTTATTTTTCTATCTGGATGCGGCGAGTCGTTGTCTACCTCGCTGTTTCACGCTGGCGTTTGGGTTAATCGGCATCAGCTTTCGTTTTCTGTTATACCAAGAGACTGTATTACTCGCCCTACTGTCGGCGTTAAGTGTTTTTGGTATGCTGTGGGGACTGCGAACCCTTACTTTTCGTCAAGATGGCCACGCAAAGTTTGGCTTGGGTGATATCTACCTGATGGCGGGATTGGGGGTGTGGCTTTCCTTGACTATTGTCCTTTGGGTCATTATAGGCGCCGTCTTTTTGGCAGGGTTTGTTTTACTGGTTAGAAGATTAAGGTATCCAAAACGGTGGCAGCAGGATGACGACTTTCGCTACCTTCCCTTTGCTCCGTTTTTGTGTTCAGTGGTCGCGTTTTATGCGCTAAATAGCGATGTTACTTTAAATTACTGGTTCTTCCTGTAAAACTTGTGTTATAAGATTTTTATTATGTTTCTCAAAGCAGTAACAGATTAAATAATAATGAAAATAACCCACACGCCGATTAGTTATCCATCCTATTTAAATGAAGACAAAAACAAAACAGAAAAGGATGAGAATAATCCTGCTAACACCCCCTCATCTTATGAAGTAGCCCCAGAAAAATCCGATGAAGAAAGCAGAGGGAATACCGGGTTTCAGCCTGATTATTTATTGCATCAGCAGCGGCAAAAGAAAGAATACTCAGTACAGTCGATAATCAGAAAAAAAGAGTAAAACGGGGGCGGATGACGTTATCGTGGTAAGGGCATCGCCGGTAACCCCTTAAATCCGTTAAGCGGTTTTTCCAGTCTGGAAAATTTATATCCAACATTTGGTAATCCCGCGTTTGATTATGCTATAAAACAAGAAGCTTTCATGAAGGGAAGTTAAATGAAGAAGAAAATCATGCCCGCACTTTACTTAAAAGTCTAATTCATTAGCCATCATCGGTAACTCAGCTCAAATAGCACCGGTTTTGTCTTCTGCTGGTGCCGGCAGTTTGGTATTGACCAACCCTTCAGGCGTTTCGTTACTCAACCAATTTACTAATGCGATAAATACGCTTAACGCATCGGCTTCTCGTCTGTTATCAAGTGCAGCAGCTAACCTTGCGCCATTAAGTGCGGCAGCGGACACTGCCGCGATGGCGGTATCAAGAGGGTTTGTGGTAGCCTCTATTCTTTATCCACCTAAAGCGGGAGAAGGCAGTGATTTAGCACAAGGCAAAACCCTTGACCAGTTCCTTTCTCTTTCTATCCCTGCAAAAACAATTGGCCTTAACGATAAACAACAACTTCACCAGGCCACCACCACCGGTGAAATCGCCTTACCGGTAAGGGGTCGTCTTGTGATGTCCAATGATAAGGTTGAGGTGATGGCAGTGAGACCGCAGAATGCTACCCCGGTTAAAGTCATCTCAGCGGTAAAAGATGCTGCCAGCGGATTATATGTTCATTCTCTGCCAAAGACGAATGCCCAATCCGCAAGCATTCAGGTTGTGACCGCGCCCTCTATAACATCTTCACTGGAGGGGCAGCCACCTTTAGTATCTTCCTTACCTCGGACGCCCGTTTCTGTTCGCTCACCGTTTTCAGACGCCACCCAAATTTCTGCATCAGGCGCCATCCCTTTTCAGGATGCTATTTTAGTTTATCCAGAAGCAGCAAACATGGAGCCGGTGTATGTTATGTATGGCGCGCGCAGTCAAAACACTATCGAGCAGGCGCAAAAAGGGTTAGCAATTGCCAATCAGTCGCTAGATACGATTAACAGACAATATCAAACTGAACTTGCAGCACTAAACCGACTTAAAGCAACACCAGAAGGTAGGACGTTATCTAATCCCGCAAAATACCCATTAACCTATCAACAATCATCCCAACAGCTTTCAAAGACACAGCGAATAATTGCCATTAAAGATAAATCTCTCGTTGATATTTTGCTTGGAAAAGGAATAAGCGCCTACTCCACTGAGGTAATGAAAAGAGAAAACAGTAAAGCTTCATTTAACAACGTGCCGGCGATTGTTATTACCAAAGATGCTTATGAAAATCTCGGACGACGTTTATTGGATACTAATAAAAAAATAAGCCAACAGACAACAAGACTGCAAACGTTCACAACCTCCAGACAGCAGGCGCAAGCACGTATAACGGCTGCTGAAGCTAAACTTAAAAATGAGTTAAACCAACTTTTAACCGCGAATCAAGGCATAAAGTCCCCCAATAACCCGTATTATCCGCCGCCGGCCACACAATTACTGACCGATTATTTAGGTTTACAGGCAAGCCCTGCTAAAACCCCACTTGATGATGGCGTGAGTCAAAAACCCCGCTGGGCAAATACCACAGGGGATACGATTTATGAGTGGAACTCCCTTAACGGCAGCCTGGAAACCTATAAGCCGGGTCATTGGGAAACAGAAATAGGCAAGGGTGGCAAGGAGGCGCGGGTCTGGGTAGTAGAAAGCGTTATTAACCCCGCCACCGGACTGTATGGTATTACCTTACCTGATGAACAGGGCAACCAGGGAAGAACAATATTAATCAACCCCATTAACGCCCCAGGTACTCAAGGACTGGGACCATTACTGCACCCTGAAAAACAACAGGTGGTGATACTTAACACCGGTAACAACCAACCTGTCAAAAACCCTATTGTCAGGGTTTATCCTAACCTTATTCCGCCTGATGTCGAAACACTGGTCACCGTGCCTCCCCTTGAAAACGGTTATCAACCCCTTTATGTGATGTTTAATAACCCTCGCTACCTGCCTGGAGTGGTGACAGGTAACGGAAAGGCAATAACTGGAATTTGGTTAGATAAAGCAGGAGACGAACTTGGCGCGCCAATACCTAGCCAGATAGCTGATAAATTAAGAGGTAAAGAATTTGCCAGTTTCGATCAGTTCCGTAAGACTTTTTGGCAAGAGGTAGCTAAAGATCCGGAGTTGAGTGGGCAGTTTAAGGGAATAAACCAATCGGGTATGCGAGATGGACTTTCTCCATTCTCTCCTAAAAATGAACAAGTTGGAGGTAGAGAAAAATATGAAATACATCATATAAAACCAATAAAAGATGGTGGTGAAGTATATAATTTGGATAATTTAAGCGTTTTAACACCCAAAAGGCATATAAGCATTCATTCAAAAAAAGGATCGTAATTGTGAAATCAAAAAAATATTCTGATTATACAGAGAATGAATTTCTAAAATTGATAAAATCACTTTTTGATGGTGGTTTTAATAGTGAAGAGGAAAGAGATTCAATAGTTCATGAAATTATTAACGCAGCAGAACACCCAGATGGAACTGATATTCTCTTTTATCCAAAAGATGATAGTCCAGAAGGCATTTTAAACTGTATAAAAGAATGGCGCGCCAAAAATGGAAAACCAGGGTTCAAGCCTGAATAAAGACAATAGGATTAAAATCCTTCAACCCAGTTATAAACATAAAATATGTTTATTACGATTATTTTGTCTATCGAGAAGACTTGGCCAGAAGATAAAAAATTAACAAATGGAGTTTAATTATTTAATAATAAAAAAGACTTAATATCTTGCCTTGTTTAGAAAGGGTGAACCGCTGATAAATGGGGTCTTTAGCACAAGGCAAAACCCTTGACCAGTTCCTTTCTCTTTCTATTCCTGCAAAAACAATTGGCCTTAACGATAAACAACAACTTCACCAGGCCACCACCACCGGTGAAATCGCCTTACCGGTAAGGGGTCGTCTTGTGATGTCCAATGATAAGGTTGAGGTGATGGCAGTGAGACCGCAGAATGCTACCCCGGTTAAAGTCATCTCAGCGGTAAAAGATGCTGCCAGCGGATTATATGTTCATTCTCTGCCAAAGACGAATGCCCAATCCGCAAGCATTCAGGTTGTGACCGCGCCCTCTATAACATCTTCACTGGAGGGGCAGCCACCTTTAGTATCTTCCTTACCTCGGACGCCCGTTTCTGTTCGCTCACCGTTTTCAGACGCCACCCAAATTTCTGCATCAGGCGCCATCCCTTTTCAGGATGCTATTTTAGTTTATCCAGAAGCAGCAAACATGGAGCCGGTGTATGTTATGTATGGCGCGCGCAGTCAAAACACTATCGAGCAGGCGCAAAAAGGATTAGCAATTGCCAATCAGTCGCTCGCGACCCTTAACAGACAATATCAAACTGAACTTGCGGCGCTAAACAAACTTAAAGCAACACCAGAAGGTAGGACGTTATCTAATCCCGCAAAATACCCATTAACCTATCAACAATCATCCCAACAGCTTTCAAAGACACAGCGAATAATTGCCATTAAAGATAAATCTCTCGTTGATATTTTGCTTGGAAAAGGAATAAGCGCCTACTCCACTGAGGTAATGAAAAGAGAAAACAGTAAAGCTTCATTTAACAACGTGCCGGGGATTGTTATTACCAAAGATGCTTATGAAAATCTCGGACGACGTTTATTGGATACTAATAAAAAAATAAGCCAACAGACAACAAGACTGCAAACGTTCGCATCCTCCAGACAGCAGGCGCAAGCACGCATAAGGGCTGCTGAAGCTAAACTTAAAAATGAATTAAACCAACTTTTAACCACGAATCAAGGCATAAAGTCCCCCAATAACCCGTATTATCCGCCGCCGGCCACACAATTACTGACCGATTATTTAGGTTTACAGGCAAGCCCTGCTAAAACCCCACTTGATGATGGCGTGAGTCAAAAACCCCGCTGGGCAAATACCACAGGGGATACGATTTATGAGTGGAACTCCCTTAACGGCAGCCTGGAAACCTATAAGCCGGGTCATTGGGAAACAGAAATAGGCAAGGGTGGCAAGGAGGCGCGGGTCTGGGTAGTAGAAAGCGTTATTAACCCCGCCACCGGACTGTATGGTATTACCTTACCTGATGAACAGGGCAACCAGGGAAGAACAATATTAATCAGCCCCATTAACGCCCCAGGTACTCAAGGGTTAGGGCCATTACTGCACCCTGAAAAACAACAGGTGGTGATACTTAACACCGGTAACAACCAACCTGTCAAAAACCCTATTGTCAGGGTTTATCCTAATCTCATTCCGCCTGATGTCGAAACACCGGTCACCGTGCCTCCCCTTGAAAACGGTTATCAACCCCTTTATGTGATGTTTAGTAAAATAAGAGAGGGCGTTAAAGCTGCAGGACACGATTACCATCATCACCCTAAAACAGAAGAAATAACTGGCTTAGTTGGGCTTACAAGAAGAACGAACAAAACCCCTAGACAAAATAGCGGTGGAAAAAGGGAACGCTGGATAGATGCTAAAGGTAGAAGAATATATGAATGGGACTATCAACACGGTGAGCTAGAAGGTTACAGAGCCAGTGATGGGCAGCATATTGGTAGTTTTGATTATAAAACCGGAATGCAAACAAAACCCGCTGTACTTGGGCGAAACATCAAGAAATATCTATAAGGTGATATTATGGGATTAAAATTACAGTTATCATGGTTTGATAAATCCACTGAAGTATGTATTGGTGAAGAATATTCAATCGATTTAGGAGAAAATGGGACCGTTATTGAACTACTTGGGCTACCAATCAAAGGCACAATAAATAATGGTGCATTTGATATTGCAATGAATTGGATAAAAATTCTTCAACCATATTTCAACCATAAAATAAAATACGACTATTATGATTATTTTGTTTCTTTTGTGTATCGAGAAGACTGGCCAGATAATAATAAACAAACGTAGTTTTATTGTTTAATAATAATGCAGAAAGATTTAATATCTAGCCTTGTCTCGAAAGGAAAATCCGTTGATAAATCAGATCAACGTTTTCAAGTTGAATTGAGGGAATATTTATTTTATGCGTTATAATACAATGCCGTTTACCTCGGCTATTTGTTGGCTTTCTTTTTGGATAGGATCAATATTAATTGGCGCATCGTGGCTTTATGCCAGACTCCAGGAGAAAGCTTTTTTAGTGGGTTTATCTAAAGGATTCTTGAATGTCACTTCACCAGATAGTACGGTGGTTTCATTGTTATGAACTCATATAAAAAATTAAAAAAAACTCTATTTATGATATTTTATTGTATTTACATTTATATTGTTGAGTTGTTAATGATAAGCATGAAATACTGATAATGATTATTATTTATTTCCGAAGGATCAATTATGAAATCATTATTCAAAGTACTTATTATATTAGCATTGCCTGGATTCAGCTCTCCTTCCTTAGCTATTGATAATGACAATGATAAATATATACCCGCTTCAAAAATAGATTTTTTTACAGATAAAATTAATGGAAAAACAAGAGTGTGTTGGAACCATCCGAACAAAAATGCTTATTGTATAAATGAAACAAGTGAAGGATTAATTACTGTTCCTTACAAGGATACACACTAACTCAATTCCAACTAAATACACCTCTTCTTAAGATGAAGAGCGGATAGTTTGCGGTAAAGTACAGGGAACTACGTTAAGGCATTCTATGCTCTTTCATGTAGCTAAACAACGCTCTTCTTGGGTCTGCCTGCAAAAGGGAAAATATCCTACCCCAAGGCTATTTTTAAACAGCAGTTGTTTGCTGTTTTACCTATTGTGCTCTGGGTCATTATAGGTGCTGTCTTTTTGGCGGGGTTTGTTTTACTGGTAAGAAGATTAGGGTATCCAAAACGGTGGCAACAGGATGACGACTTTCGCTGCCTTCCGTTTGCCCCGTTTTTGTGTTCAGGCGCAGCATTAATACCCTTGCAGCGGTTCTTTATTTTTTTGTAGAGAACTTCCATGGATTGAGTATATCAACCTTTGTAGCGGAAAAGTCGCATACATTTCTAGTTACTACCGTTAAGTCATGCACGAGTGCAGTTGCTGCAATAATCGAATCTCTATCAGAACGGGGATCAGGAATGTGGAGTTTTGCGCAGCGTTGAGCGACGGCGGTATCCATTGGAATGATTCGTTCTAAAAATGTAGGTAAGACATGCAAATTAAGCCAAGAACGAAGTATTGCTCCTTGTGTAGGATCTTTGCGCTCCACCAATAAGATCCCCGTTTCCAATTCTAAGATTGTAATGACTGACAAAAACATTCTTGAAGCAGAAACACTCTTTGCCCAAGCAATAACCTTTTTATCAGCTCTATTTGATTTTGCTTTTCTGAGCTCAGAAATAACATTAGTATCAAGAAGGTACATTAAGAAAAGTCCGTTGAATGATATAAGTTTGTATTTAATCGTGGTGATTCAAATTCAATTTCTGAGGCTTCTGGCATAGCCAGTAAATCTACAATACTTTCCTTTTTATCTGTTATTTTTTTATATTCCTCTACAGATAATAAAACGTGTGCTGTATGTCCTCTGTCTGTAATAAAAACAGGTCCAGATAAAGCCGCTCGTTTTGCTTTACTTACATCTTGATTAAATTCTCGACTAGAAATAGTTGTAATAGTCATGGGGAATTCCTCTTTATAATATCTTATTTATACCTACATTACTACATTTTGCTTAAAAATGCAAAAATAACCCTTTTGGCCCCAAAATCGCGTGAACTTGAATAACGGTCAATTGTTAACAAAATGTTATATTCAAAAATTGTATTTTTCCGATGAGAAAACGTGTCTTTTTAAGCCTTTCGCGGTAATTTTTGCCTGAAAGCTAAAATCCAAGTGCCGATAACCACCATTATGTTAAATAGCATCCTATTTTAGCAAATTAAGTGTTGCCGCCTTCCTACCTCCTTTAAGTCCACTTTAAAAAACGATTCGTTATAATTACGAGGAACACCTATGTCAAAAATACATCAAAACAGAATAAAAGAAATCGACCGAGGATTTATCGCGTTGGAAGTTCTCGGCGTCCTGGTGATTATGGCCTTGCTCGCGTTGTGGGGTGCTGAAAAATACAGCGAATTTCTGGAAGAACAGGAGTGGATAGTTTCCGCTCGCCATTTCAGCGAGTTTAATGAAGCTGCGAAGCACTATATCGCTGACCATTATGATGAACTGTTAACACAACCAAAATCTACGCTTAATAATGCCCTGCTCATTAAAAAAGGATATCTCCAGAAAGGTTTTTCCGACAAAAACCCCTTTGGTCAACAATACGTCACTGGGATTGTCAGAAACAACCAGAAAAGACCTCCCGCCTTGCAGGCATTAACCTGTAGTGTTAATGGTGAAAATCTAACCGAAAAAGGGATGCGCCGTATCGCCGCTCAAATTAACGGTATGGGTGGGTTTGTGGATGAAAGAAACCTCGCCATCGGGGCTTACGGTGGCTGGATAAGCCAGCCAAAGGATTTTGGCCTTGATTGTCGATTTGGACATATTGCCATAGCCCTATCGTCAGAAATATTGGGTAGCGTGTTGCAGGAAAGCGACCGGCTGTATCGTTTTCAGGTAAAGCACAAGCCTGAGTTAAACCGTATGCACACCCATATCGATATGGGTGGTAACAATCTTAATAATGCCAATGCTGTTAATGCCAAAGAAGGGGTTTTTAGTAAAACCGTCACCGCAAACGGGGATATAAAAAGTCAGGGTGGCTGGCTGGTCACGCAGGATAATAAAGGTTGGATAAATACCAAACATGGGGGCGGATTTTATATGACGGATAAAGAGTGGATACGCGCTGTCAACAACAAAAGTATTTATACTGGAGGACAGTTAAAAGGCGGTACGGTTCGCGCAGAGGGCCGCTTATCAACCGGAGATTTTTTACAGCTCGAGAAAGTCGTCGTTGAAGGTTCGTCCTGTCCAACCAGTGGATTAGTGAGTCGGGATGCTAAAGGGGCAGTTCTTTCCTGTCAAACCGGCAGGTGGACCAAAACGACTGGACTGGGTCCTGTTTCCTATCATAAAACCAATTCAGGTGCTAAAAATATTGGCTCACACGAGTTCTGTGCGATTGCTGGATTTAACTTGCCGGGGCAATATTTTAGCAATGTCGCCTGTCATGTGAAACCAGATGAGCATAAAAACTGGATTTTATCGGGTAGCCCGCCGAGTTTTGTGCACTTCCAATGTGAAGCAATTTGCATTAATTAAAAAATTCTACGCATCCTGATTCACCCATATCAATTTATCAACGGGGAAATTAAGTTCTCTGGCAAGATTTAGCAAAGACTCCGTTTCCGCCGTCTCGAGCCTGGGTGTGCGTGAAAGCAGCCATAAATAGTTTCGACTTGGTCCTGCCACCAAGGCATAACGATATTCTGGATGGAGCGCTATCACATGGTAGCCACCATAGAACGGCCAGAAGAAAGAAACTTTCAGTGACCCCTTTTTCGGGGAACCTATAAATTTTGCTTTACCTATACTTTTTCGCCATTGATGCAGCTCGGGCAAAAATCCCCGATTAATGACTTTCACGCTCCCGTCGGGATTAAGCATGTAATTGGCGGTAACCCGTTCTAAGCCACGCTCAAAACGATTGTCTAGTCGGGCAATTTCGTACCAGAGCCCGAGATATTGATTCAAATCAAAATTTTCTACAGCTTTTACACCCTTTGGCGCCGACACGCTACAAGACAGAGATAGCAAAGAAGATATTAGTAAATAGAGATTTCTCAATATTTTCATGTCTCGTCATCCTTATAAGCATTTTGCATCAAATACGCAATCAGCGTAATTCAAACAAACCAAATAGGAAAGTTGTTATGAAAAAAACCTTTTTATCGGCTGCATGGCTATTACTTGCAGCCAGTTACCCCCTTTCTGCCCAGGAAAAAATTGATTCTGATGACCCGTGTACCGTTGTGTTGTGTATGTACGGAAAATTACAAGGTAACAATCAAAGTGAATGCAATGGCGCTGTGCGTAAATTTTTTTCACTTAAAAAATTTGGTCGGCATGGTTTTCGTCCATGGAAAACTTTTGTTAAACGGCGAGATTTTCTTGGCGGATGTCCAACAGCAGATCCGGCTGTTGTCAGCGACATCATGAAACAATTTGGCAAAATGAGAGGTTGAAAAATGAATGGAAAATTCAGTAAATCCGATAAAGAACGCTTTAATACCCGGATTGGCAGGGAAGTTATCCTATGGGACTATTTGAAAACAGATAAAGTGATAGCAGATATTGGCGCAGAAATTACAGTAAAAGATCCTGATTTGTACGACCGCATCAGTAATTATGTACTTTTGCATGGAGAGGATTTGCAAGGCATGTTCAAAGATGAGAAGTACCTGTATATGTCCTGCTTTATTCGTGATGTGCGCGCTTTCAGAAATGAATTTGAGTTAGAAGAACGCCTAAAGCCTCTCTTTAGTCTCGGCAAAGGAGATGCTGATGAATTTGTGATTAGCTTTCCATCGAAATTGAATCCAGCCTAACTATGATAAGGATGATTGAAATGCTACTACATCTTTCGCCACGGTATTACTTACGCTACAGTGATGTGCAACTTGATTTGATTGATGTATCTGTACCCGAATTAAACCTCACATTAAAGGGTGGCGTTGATATTGTTGCCCGTACACCCTACCCAAATAAATGTTATCAAATTGCTTGCCGGAAAAAAGGGCGTAAGGCTATTAACGGTATTTTTATTGAAACCGATAAAAAACTAACCAATTTCACCCAAATAACCCGATGGGCGGTTAACGGAGAAATTGCTACCCACAAAATACACTTTCATATTCTTGACTCAGATTTTGATGCTATCACTTCTGAAATCATGATGTGGAATGCATTTTATGACACCCCGTTTTTATCACGAAAAAGCGAAATCCATGAAAACTGGCTACCTGCAACTAATCAACCGCGCATGTTGCCGATTCTTGAAAATAAGAAAGAAAGTCAACGAGAACAACAGCGGCTAATTTATAATTTGGTTAGTGATGACGGTTTTATCAATGAAAGAACTGAATTCTTTCCAATACCCACAATTGAATCTCAACGCATTACAGTACCTTTTTAAGGGAATCAACGATTCCCTTCTCCTGATGATGCGTTCATCGCAAATGTTGCGCCTTATGAATATACGCTGAAACCCACGAGCACCGCGATATCCGAGATAGAAGCTCTGCCTGTAGCGTTGATGAAAAATCAATTAAAAAACAAAAACGATAATGTTAATCATGTTCTTAATGAAATTAATCAACGAGCACCTTATTTCTTCACCAACACCAATGATTTGCTCAATAAAGCTAGGTTATTTTCAACCACGTATTTAACGAGCAATGAAAATGATTTGCGCTTTATTGACGACGAACTGACACAAAGATTTTTCTCCCTTGATTTTATCGAAAATGAAAATCAAGAAATCCAACAAACCAAATAAGAGAGAAAAAAATGAACCTATATATAGCAGAAAAGCCCGCTGTGGCGAAGGATATTGCCAAAGCGCTAGGGGGCAATTTCCAGAAAAAAGACGGCTATCTTGAGTCCGCCGATAATGTTGTGACTTGGTGCTATGGGCATTTGCTTAAATCCATTGAGCCAGAAGCGTATAATTCCACTTATGCGCAGTGGAAAGCCGAAGATTTACCCTTGCAGCTTTACCCGCTGCGCTATGAGCCGATAGCCGGCAAGGAAGGGCATACCCAAACGGTGATTAACCTCATCAAAAGGGCAGATGTGATTGTCCACGCAGGCGATCCAGACGATGAGGGGCAATTGCTGGTCGAAGAGTTACTTGAGTACGCTGGGAATCAAAAACCCGTTAAACGTTTGCTGATTAACGATAACACCGACGCTGCCGTTAAAAAGGCGCTAGCCCAACTGAAAGACAATCACCAGTTTAAAGGGGTTTACCGCAAAGCTTTAGCCCGCGCTGCGGGCGATTTGATTTACGGCTTGAGCATGACGCGCGCCTATACCATCGAGGGACGCAAAAACGGATATCGGGGTGTCTTGTCGGTAGGACGGGTACAAACGCCCATTTTAGGGCTGATAGTGCGCCGCTACCTCGCCAATCAGTCGCACACGCCAAGCTTTTACTACTCACTGGTTGGTGATTTTCTGGTGAACGGTCAACAATTTTCAGCCAACTGGAAGGTCAACGAAAATGCGCCTCAGGACGACAAGAAGCGTCTTACCAGTAAACGTTATGCTGATGACCTCGCCGCAAGATTGCGCTGCAAGGATGCCGATATAAAGGCCGCTGGCGTACAGGAGAAAGAAACCTCGCCGCCACTTCCGTTCAATCTGGTGAGATTGCAGCAGACAATGAACCGTCAGCACAAAATGACAGCCGCAAAAACACTGGAAATCACCCAGCAGCTACGAGAGAAATACAAAGCCATCACCTATAACCGTTCTGATTGTTCCTATCTGTCTGATGAGCAGTTTAATGAAGCGCCACAGGTGCTTGAGGCGCTGCAAGGCATTAGCGATTTTAACGGACTTTCACTTGTCACGAGCCAGAAAAGCAAGGCGTTTGACAGTGGCAAGGTCACGGCACATACCGCGATTATCCCGACCGCCAATGTACTGGTATTAACCGCCCTCAGTGAGCATGAACGGCTGGTTTATCTGGCTATCGCGCAACATTATCTCGTGCAGTTCATGCACAACAAGCGTTATCTGGAAGCCTCAGTTGTCGTTGAGGTTGACGGTGAAACCTTTAGCGCACGCGCAACAAAAACGGTGGATGCCGGATTTAGCGCCTTTCTCAAAGGTGACGCGTCTGACGTCAGCGATGAGGTGATGCCGGACAGCGCATTTGAGGTGCTACAGGCATTACGCACGGGACAACGGGGTAATTGTGACGCCGTCACGGTGAATGAGAAGAAAACCACACCACCGCCATTATTCACCGAAGCCACACTACTGGCAGCGCTGGTGCGGGTAGCGGATTTTGTTGAAGATGAAAAAATCAAAAAACTGCTAAAAGACAAGGATAAAGACAAAAAGGATGAGCACGGCGGCATTGGAACACCAGCCACCCGTTCGGATATGCTGGAAAAACTGAAAAACCGTCAGTTCATCCGTGAAGAAAAAGGCAAACTGCTTCCCACAGAAACTGGCGTGGCCTTTTTCCGTGCACTACCAGAGTCAGCAACCTTGCCCGATATGACCGCACTCTGGTCAGCACAACAAAGCGATATCGAGCAGGGTAATCAAACCGTTGAGGAGTTTGTGAATACACTACTCGACAACCTGAGAAAACTGGTGATAACGGTTAATGTCAGCGAAATCAAAGGTGAAGTAAAACCCAACGGGGGACAGGTAGAAAGGTTAGCTACTCCGTGCTCCAATTGTGGTAAGTATATTGTGGTGCGTCCCAAACTTTTTGCCTGTACCGGCTGTGATTTTAAAATCTGGTCTACGGTAGCAGAAAAAAAGCTTACCACCAAACAGGTTGAAACCCTGATTCAGAAAGGAAAAACGGGCATAATTAAAGGTTTATTTCGATGCAAAATTGAAACTTGAAAAAAGCGGTAAGCTCGTTTTTGAATTTGAAAGTAACCGCTAATTTTTTTACTGCCGTTAAAAACGATGAGTTATGGATTTAAATCTACGTTAAATTTTTTGATTTAAAATCATAATTCATGTATTAATGAAAAATTGAATACAAATAATATATAAAGGGAACAAAATGAAAAACCTAAACTTAATAGCTGCATTATTAATTAGTTGTTTTAGTTTTACAGCTTTGGCTCATACATTAGATAATATCATGGTAATAGCGACAGAAAAAGCGAAAGGAAGTATTTCAGCAGGAGAAAAAAACTTTTATACAAAACAGTTTGAAATTGCATTATCAAACAGCGGAAATCCAATTGATTTAGCTCATACCTGTCTTAAAGCTTTTTCAATTGAAGGTAAAGAATTTAAACTAGACACTGTAGATGAAGACTTAGTTAAAGGTGAATTAAAATCTGGAAAGCTCCTTAAAGGCATGGTAGTTTTTTCGTCAAAAGACGGCGCCGTTCATAATGCAAATTTAATAAAGATATCTACCCATTGTAAATAAAAAAACAGGGTGCAAAGCGCCCTAAAAAGAAAAATCATCCACAAAACCACTTCTTATAATTCCTCCCCAAAAAGCGTGTTTTTTAAGGCTTATTATTTTAAGCTTCAATTTTGAAAAAATTGTTAAGCGTTAAAATAATAAGTGAGGCGCTGTAGTAAGGTTCAATTTCGAAGAAATTGTTAAGCTTACGTATCCAGCGCTTCACTGCAAACATTTTCACAGAGTGAAAATTGCTGCAGCCGGGGGGAGCCACAAGGGAAAACGTGCCCACACGTTTTAGCGCGACCTAGCGCGTACCGCAGTGGGGGGCAAAGCCCCGCACACCGTCGAGACTAAGTCGATATATCGACGTGGCACGACCACCCTCTTTGAAGCCAGTTTTCCGATTTTTCAAGCTTGCGAAGAAAAAGCGGTTTAAAACGGCGTCTCAAAGGGGGTGGTCGTGCGTAGCGCGCGACGGTGTGCCGTAGTTGATGTTGGGGGCTTTGATGTAGCGTCCAGCGGAATCATTGCCACCATGTGACAAGCAGAGCGGGCGTCCAGCCCAAACGAAATGGCACACGCTTTTGCCACTATAACAAGGATTTACGCTAAGTCGTCGACCACCGGTCGGCGGGTAAGTGGAAACTAGTGATAGGGGCATGAGCGCCAAAAGCGCTCAATTCTTTTTCTTTTTTGTGGAGTCAATTTATGGAGTCAGACCAAAGAGTCAATCCATGACTCGATAAGCTGACTCCAGTCATTGACCCCACTCATCATGTTTTTCAGACGGAAAATTTCTTATGCATTCTCATCTTCTCCAACGCCTAAACGGCTTTGCTGATGCCTTTGTTGTTTTTCTTTTGTTCTTGCAAAACAATCCCTTTCTGCTGGCGATTTTTGCCGGTCTCACACTTCCTTTTATTTTTCACTTGCCGCGCGAGGAAAGAAAAGAAGCCCCTTTTTGGTTAAAAGCCATTTCCTCAACTTCACTCTTTTTTTTAATCTTTGGCACGCTTTCCCCTTTAACCATCCAAGGCCTCAGTTTATTTTTTAAATCACTCAATCAAGATAGTGTATTTAGGTTTTCACTTTGGGGGTTAACATTTATGTTCACTGGCGCCGGCCTCATCTTTCATCTGATCATCCGGCGGCTCTTGGCGGGTGAAATTGATTCACTCAAACACAAAATTATCAAAAAAAGCCAACTAGAAAGAAATACCCGTACCGACGTCAGAGAAGTAAAAGAAATGTTACCGGTTAGTGTGTCTTACGATCCGCTCACTTTTATTGATTTGGAAAAAGGGATTTTCATCGGGTTAGATAAAAGCAATTGTCCTCAATATATCTCAATCAAGGAATTTCAATCACAGCACGCTGACATCATAGGAACCACAGGTTCCGGAAAAGGCGTGAGTGCATCAGTTTTAATTTATCAGGCGATTTTGTTAAATGAGGCTGTTTTTGTAGAAGATCCCAAAAATGACGAGTGGGCACCTCATGTTTTAAAAGCGGCCTGTGAAAAAGCGGGAAAACGCTTTGTATTGATTAATTTGAATGATTTAAGCCATCAACTTGATTTGCTCGCTGATATTTCGCATGAACAACTTGAAGAGTTATTCAACGCCGGCTTTAGTTTGGCAAAAAAAGGTGAGGGAGCAGACTTTTACCGTATTGCCGACCGACGGGCAGCAAGAAACACGGCGGGAATTCACAAACAGGGGATGACGTTGCAAGATCTGTTTAATAGTGATTTTGTCCGTTCCTTGCAAGAAGATGTGCCCGCTTTTTATGGTGAGCTTGAAGAAATCGCGCTGGTGAACTCAATTAATGCCAAAAAAGGGTTTTCTTTAAAAACAATTTTTGATGAAGGCGGATGTTGCTACATTATCGGCTCCATGCGCAATCAAAAAATTATCTCTGCGCAGCGAATGATTTTAACCCGCCTCATTCAGATTGCGGAAACTCGTGACAGAATAAATAGTAAACCCAGACCAGTCACCATATTTTTAGACGAACTGAAATATCACCTTTCCCGCCCTGCTTTGGAAGGACTTGGCGCCGCGCGGGATAAAGGTGTTCATATCATCATGGCGCATCAATCGATTAAAGATTTGTATGATTGCCCTGCTGATCTTGATGGTGAAGCCGTTGCAGGTTCGGTCATCGAAAACTGTAAATTCATGTTGGTTTACCGTCTGCGGGATCCGGATACCGCCGAGTGGGTAGCCAAAATGACAGGCTCAATTCTGGTTGACGATGAAATCCGAAAAGTCAAAACGGATATGACGTTAACAGAAAAAATTGATACCGATAGAACTATCCGTCAAGCAGAGCGATATTACATTGATTGCAATATGTTGCTTAATCTTCCCCCTTTCGTTGGTTTTGCCTTCACCCAAAACGACTTGGCGAAAGCAACAAAACTTTCACATATTCCAGCCAAGAAAACCCACATCAATGTGCTTTGTTATAACAATAACACGGAAAACCCCGACACCTCTCAGCCGAAACCTGTCATTAATTTATAAGGGACTTAAAATGCTTATTCACGACGTTGTAAAAAGAAAAGAAGCGACGGCCACCAAACTGTTTTTGCTGCTTAATTTTCTAAAAGAAGAAACGTATTCTGACTTTACCATTTTGAGGAAAGTATTAGGTTTTAGTCCTAACGCTCACAGCCCTTTGTACAAAGTATTAAATCGCGCTGTTAATGAAAGGCTATTAATCAAACACGAAATCCCAAACTTAAAGCGAAAACTGACGATTTGGGGGATCACCCTGCAAGGTTTAGTCAAAGTGGTTTCACCTGAAGATAAAACCTTTCCTCATTATTTTGAACCGTCAAAATTGAAATACTGGTCAATGGAGCATCGCTTACTGAATCAACGGGTGAGAGTGGCGCTGGAAGCAAAAGGCGGCAGTCAATGGCTTAACGGCGATCGCGGTGAATTTAACGCGCGCTATCGGGGGATAAAACATCGACCCGATGGGGTTATCACCTTGAGTAATGGCGCCATCATCGCCATTGAAACGGAGCGAACCATGAAAACTCGAGCCCGTTATATCAATATTATTAATAGCCATCTTGCCGCCAGTGATGCTAATCACTGGCATTATGCGATGTATGTACTGCCGGATGAAAAAAACAAACAGGCTATCCTCAAACTGTTCGAGGGGATCAAAACTGTCATTCGCCATAACGTGCCCGTTCCTTTTGATGCTAAAAACAGAGAGATGTTTTTATTTCGGACCATTGAAGAGCTGGAAAAAAACACGGGAAATCACCATGACTAAAAAGGGTTATCTTCTCATTCTCTTGCTCATTCCTTCTTTTGGTTTTGCTAATTTTTCTGGACGTGTTGTTAATGTTATTGATGGTGATACTATTTACGTCCTCATGGAAGGAAAACTGGTCAAAGTGCGCCTCATTGGTATTGATGCCCCAGAGTTAGGTCAACCCTTTGGAAGGCGTTCAAAACAAAACCTGCTTCACCTGAGCGCGAAAAAGCAGGCTGAAGTGATGACAGAAAAACAGGATAGGTTTGGACGTTGGTTGGGCACCTTAATCATTGCAGGCAAAAACATCAATGCCGAACAGGTTAAATCCGGCTTGGCGTGGGCATATCGGTGCCATGGACGGGCGACTGATTTCCGGTTTTTGGCTCTCGAGAAAAAGGCACGGCAAGCGAATATTGGGCTGTGGTCATCGAAAAGTCCCATCGAGCCATGGATGTGGCGCAAGCAGAAATCCGATAAAAAATCAGATTAAGGGGTTGTGGAAATAGGTTTGTTTAGTCTGGCCAGACGCTGTAGATTATCGTCAACATCCGCCTGGGTAACCTCGCCTGCCACCTGTCCGTCTTTGTCATAACGACTAGCACCCAACTGAATAAGGGCGCGATAATCGACGTGGTGTCCAATGCTATTTAAACAGGCTCTTAAGCGCTTTTTAGTGAGCGGTAACCCCTTCACCTTCACTTCCTGCCACATTGCTTGTTGAGTCCCGATTGTCATCGGTCTCAACTGATGTTCAGGAAACAGGGCTGGCCAAAAGAGGCTAATTTGGGAAATTGCTTCTGCTAACGGCAACCGTTTTTTAGGCGGTTTCGGTGGTTTTGGGATTTTAACCTTAACAACAGGTTGAGGCTTTTCAACTCGCTTTTGGGTCACTGCCTTAACAGGCTTTTGGGGTTTTGGTTTTTTCACCTGTTTTTTGGGCGCAGAATTCACCCAGATCTTTTTTTGGTAAACCGGTGAGGATTTGGGTGTCGTTTCTTCAGAAGCCCGTCTAGGGCGATTGAGGCTTAATTTCTGCCGTTCGGTCATTTTAGTCTTTAAACAGGTTTCTTAATTCAGCATCAGTGAGACCCGTTGATAGTTTGACTATGTCTCGCTCTACGCCCTTTTCAAGAAGTTGACGGGCAATCTTTAGAGAGGCCTGTTTTTCGCCTTCCTGAAGGCCTTTCTGGATGCCTTCTTGCATTCCTTCCAGCTTGCCTTTTTGAATACCCATTTGTTCAATTTGTTGAGCAATTGTCATAAGTGCTCCTTCGTGTTTTTCTGATTGTTTTGCTATTTCAGTGATAAATTCCATTGGTTTTTTTGCATTCCCTTCCTGAATGAGGTAGTTAAACAACGTTATCACCTGATTATCGGAGTAATAATTATACGATAATAATTTGACAATTTCACTCAAAAGCTCGGTCATATCCCGTCTGCGAATGTGCTTCTGGACTAACTCAAGCAAAGCCATTCGTTTGTGCTGCATAATTTCACCGTCATCAAGTGTGGTGACATCAACTAACTTAAATGGCTTGGTATAAATCTTTTCGGCAATATCCCGCCCGCTAAAGCAGTCGAACCAATCTGTACTATAGGGGTAAGGGCTTTTTTCGCCTGTGTAAAACAGGATAGGAAACACTAAGGGTAATTTTTTGTGGCCAGCCTCTAAATGTTTTTGCATCGCGCCCATACAATAACGCATCAGTCGCCATGCCATCAGCTTATCGGGGGATGATTGCGCTTCAATCAGGAGATAGAAATAACCTTTTCCTTTTGTGGTTTTGACAGAATACAAAATATCACTCTGATATTTTTTCATCTCACTATCGATAAATGAACCTGATTCCACTTTGAGACTATCTAAGTCACAAAGTGATTTAATCTCATCAGGTAACCATACATCAAAGAAATCTTTTGCCGTCTCTTTTTCACTTAAAAACTGCTTGAATAGACTGTCGTGGGGCGTTGGGGTGAATTTTTTACTCATGGGATTTATTCAATAAATAATAATTTAAACGCCTGGACGTTATTTCTCTAAAAAGTACCAGCTGATAGCTGGCCAACACCAGGGAAAATATTGCCGTTGATTAACGGACAACGCCATAATAATAACATGGCATACTTAAGTCGTTATCGAATATTTCCAAAATACT
>NZ_CP084226.1 GCF_020268605.1 Arsenophonus apicola | reverse complement strand
GGGAGCGGACTAATATCTATTAATAATTCATTTTGGCAATGACAAAAATAACAATTGCCACTATCAAAAATACCAAAAGCGGCAGACCAACTGTAAATTTAAGATACCTGACAAACGACTTAACCAGTGCTTGTTCTACGGCTTTTTGTATTATTTTTTCTAATTCTAATGGAGTAATTTTCATTTATTTAACAACTTGTTTCACTATTAAGGTTTCATGTGGTTTTTTTGAAAAGTTATTTTCCCAACGCCAGAATAACCTAACCATCAGTAGGTTGCTGAAGCAATTTATTAAGTTTGACCATACGCTGTAGATTATCCTCAACATCCGCCTGGGTAACCTCTCCTGCCATCCGTCCGTCTTTGTCATAACGACTAGCGCCTAACTGGATAAGCGCACGATAATCAGCGTGGTGTCCAATACTGCCTAAACAGGCTCTTAAGCGCTTTTTAGTGAGCGGTAACCCCTTCTCATTCACTTCCTGCCACATAGCTTGCCGGATGCCAATTTTCATCGGTTTAAGCTGTTGTTCAGGAAACAGGTCTGGCCAAAAGGCGCTGATTTGGGAAATCGCCTCCGCTAACGGCAACCGTTTTTTTGGTTGTTGAGGCGGTTTTGGGATTTTAACCTTCACAACAGGTTGAGGCTTTTCGACTCGTTTTTGAGTGATAGGCTTAACAGGCTTTTGTAGCTTTGGTTTTTTCACCTGTTTTTGGGGCGTAGGATTCACCCAGACCTTTTTTCGGTACATGGGTGAGGATTTGGATGTCGTTTCTTCAGAAGCCCATTTAGGGCGATTGAGGGTTAATTTCTGCCGTTCGGTCATTTTAGTCTTTAAACAGGTTTCTTAATTCAGCATCAGTGAGACCCGTTGATAGTTTGACTATGTCTCGCTCTACGCCCTTTTCAAGAAGTTGACGTGCAATCTTTAGGGATGCTTGTTTTTCACCTTCCTGAAGGCCTTCCAGCTTGCCTTTCTGAATACCTTCTTGCATACCTTTTTGAATACCCTTATGTTCGCCTTCTCGACGTAACTGTTCTGCAATGGTCATTACGACCTCCCGATAATCATCTGCTTTCTCCGCAATCTGATGCAAAAATTGGGTGGCATCAGAAGTATTTCCTCGTTCTACAATATAATACATTAATCCCTTAAACAACTCAGGCTGTATTACATACTGATTTAATAAACTAGCTATCTCTTGACTAAATTCTAGCATATCCCGCGCACGAATATGCTTCATCACTAACTCCATCAGTGCAACGCGTTTATGTTTGACAATTTCCTCATCAGGGATAGCGGTAATGTCAACCAAAGGAAATGCTTGAGTATAAACTGATTTTGCCAGCTCTGGGTCAGCAAAGCAATTCATCCATTCCGTGCTGTAAGGATACGGCGACGTTTTACCTTGATAAAACAGTAATGGTATCACCACGGGCAAAGTATCATTTCCCTGTTCCAGATGTTGATGCATTGCGGCTACGCTGTAGCGCAATAATCTGAATGCCATTAATTTTTCTGGCCGGCTCTGATGTTCGATTAAAGTGTAAATGTACCCTTTTCCTGTTGTTGTTTGCACAGAATAGAGCATATCAGAGCAGTGACTACGCAGGGTTGGCTCAATAAAACTCCCTGATTCCATTGCTAGTGTTTTAAAATCACACAATTTTCTTATGTTTTCAGGCAAATGAATTTCCAGAAAATCTCGAGCAATGGTGATATCACCTAAAAATTTTTTAAACAAATGGTCATGGTGGGAGAGTATTTTTTTCATCAACACAGTATAACCTTGAGCAATAATGCAATCCAAGAATTAAAAATAATTTAGGCAGATGTTAACTCATCCGATTTGTTCACTTATTACAATTTTAAAGTTGAATTATGGCGAAAACAGATTAAATTTGAAGGTGGAAATGTGATGAAGATTTTATCAAACATGAGTTAATCTAGCTTTGTAAGTCACCCCCCTATCAGGTCTCCGGTAGGGGTGTTTTTTTAATTAATGGTATTGGAATTAGTTGTTATAAAAATTTTTCCGGTTGTCATGCTTTCGCAAATCTCTTCAAAATCATTAACATCAACAACATATATTGAGTCTGAATTTTTAGGAACAAAATAAAAATTTTTTGGTTTTATGGAAATTTCTTCTGATTTTTTGTACTCAAAATCGCCAACTTCTAAAAACGTTGAAATTCCGTTATCAATGCAATAATCGGCTGCTTCATCGTAGGTATTGAAGAATTTTGAAGAACTTTGATTATTATATCAAAAACTAAAAAAGACTTAACTCCCAATGCGTTATTTGTTTTGTTCATTTAACCGCATCTTTTAGCTTTTGACCTGCTTTAAAACTCGGTATATTCGAAGCAGCAATTTTAATTGCCTTGCCTGTTTGTGGATTGCGGCCTTTTCTTTCTGCTCTTTGTTTAACCTGAAAACTCCCAAAGCCAACGAGCTGTACGCTGTTACCCGATTTCAAAGACTCCGTGATGGTTTCTGCGAAGGCATTAACCACCTTCTCTGCATCCTTCTTGGCTAATCCTGATTTTTCACTCACTTTGTTGATGAGTTCTGTTTTGTTCATGTTGCACCTGAATGAATAGATTACGTTAATCCTAGTGATGCTAGCGGTAGTGACACAATTGTGCAATGGTTGACTGTTAATTAACTTAAAAATCTATTTAAAAAATTAATCCCAAACGCTCGCCGCAGCCAAGTGACCGAGCAACGCGAGTGAACGGGCGAGGAAGCGGAATATCACCCAAGCTTACAAAGAAATTAGGTCACTTATTGGTTAAATAACAACCAAATGAAAATATCTAAGGCCAATGAATATCTTGAAGTGGTTATACCACTTTTGTCAGAAAAGTTATCCACAGAGAATGGGGAAAAATTTCCGGTTAAAGATAGTTATGTATAAGTTAAATAAGTTAAGATAGAAAAAATGATTATAATAGTTTGAAAACTATTATAAAAAAATACACTGACGTGTGTAAATCACAGTATTTTGTGTGTAAATCACAGTATTTTGTGTGTAAATCACAGTATTTTGTGTGTAAATCACAGTACGTCTGTTTAGTTATTCACATAAAATTATGGATAAAAAAACTTGCTTTATGTGTAAATCACACTATTATTGTGTGTAAATCACAGTATTTTTGCTTTTTTTGTTTAGTTTTTAACTTTTTGAGCGATTTATTTGCTCTTTTTTTGTTAATTGATGTGTGTGTAAATCACAGATTTTGACGAGACTAATCGATGCAGCTAACACCAATTAGTCTCTAACCAGCAACCCTAACTAGACTAGGATTGAGGCTATGACTGATCTTACAACGAAAACGAGAAAAAACAATTTGAAAACATTAAAACCGCGTAAACATGAGATAGATTTTTTTATTGCTGATGAGGTTGAACTTTCTGGTTTTCGTGATGAAATAGCAAGTATGGAGCATCCGTTTTTTGCGTTAAAAGGCGGAGATAGAGATACCAGAAGGTATAAGAGTGGTAGTAAAACAGTAGTTATCGCACCTAATGCAGAATATGGAATGGCGACTGTTTTTGATAAAGACGTTTGGATTTATGCAATATCAAAGTTACAAGAGGCTATTAATAATAATCAGCCGATAAGTCGTACAATTGCTTTCACTCCTTACGATTTTTTTGTAACAACGAACAGAACAATTAGTGGTAGGACATATAAAGAGCTTGAAAAATCTTTGGAGAGATTAGCTGGTACAAGAATAACAACGAATATTGTTTACTCTTCTGATAAGCAAGAATCAGTGGGATTTGGGTTAATTGATAGCTGGCGCATTCTCGATGAAAAAAAAGGGAATCTTGATATAGGGATGGTTGAAGTTATGATTCCTGATTGGTTATATCAAGCATTAAGTAAAAATAAAATGTTAAAAATTAGTCCAGATTATTTTCGAATACGTAAAGCTATCGACCGTCGTTTGTATGAAATTGCTCGAAAGCACTGTGGTAATCAGCATGAATTTATAATTTCATTAGAAAAACTTCATTTAAAAACAGGTAGCTCATCAAATAAAAGAGAATTTAAGCGACTAGTTAAAAATCTTTGTACGACAAATGACCTTCCTGATTATGAAGTTTTTTTTGATCCAGTTACCGATAAAGTGACTTTTAAAAATCGAAATCAAAATACTCCTCAAGCTGACGCGTCGCAAAAAAGAGAAAAAGGAAAACGCGAGGTTCATAAAATAAAAAAAAGCCTTTTAAAAAATAATTGATCGATATTAAAGTATATACAATAGTATATACTTTTTTATTGACATAGTCTATTTCATTATCTATAATGTATATATTCATGTATATACAAAAGTTGGATTTTATATGAAAAAACCTTTTATTATTAGCTTTGCAAACAGTAAAGGTGGAGTAGGTAAGACAACTAGTTGTATATCTGTTGGTTGTTGTCTAGCACAACAAGGATATCAAACATTACTTATTGATTTAGATCATCAAGGAAATCTTAGTGATGATTTAGGTAGAGGAGATGAAGATTATACAGTTACTGATCTTTTTGAAAACCCAAAATTTGATATTAATAAAATAATCTACTCAGCTCTTGATTCAAATGATGAAATAAAAAACTTATCAATTATTCCAGCGGATATAACATTAGCTGTTGAAGCTAGAAGCGCTGAAAGATTTAGGCATAGATTAACTATTTTAGAAGATGCACTAAAGCGTTTAGATACTAAATTTGATTTTATTTTGTTTGATTTGCGCCCCGCAATTGATTTAAGCATAGAAAATGCTCTATTAATTACAGATTTCATTGTTATTCCTGTTGATATGGATCGAAGAGCTATTAAAGGCATTAATGACTTGCTACAAGTAGCTAAAGAAGTAAAACGACAAGAAAATATTGTATATACTCTTGTAAAGACAAAAGTTAATAAATCTCATACTAGAATGCAAAGAGCTATTAATGAGTATGTAAAAAAATCAGGTTATTATGTAACTAAAACAGAAATAAGAGTTAGTGAGCTTTATAAGCAAGCTACAGAAAACCATAGACCTTCTCCTCTTTATGCTTTTAATGAAAGACCACATGAAGATTATTTATTATTGACACATGAACTTATTAAAAGAGTTGAGGAGATTTCTTAAGTGAGCAGAAGTGATAGAATAACAAAAGGTGTAACCCGAGTTGTAGAAAAGAGAAATATTACAACTGGTAAGCAAATGAATTTACGTATGACTAACTTAGATGAAGATGCGCTTTCTATTATGATCGATAAAATACAAGAGATTGTGCCCCAAAAAAATATATCAAAGTCACGCATTTTACGTGCTGTTGGTTATTTAAATGATGATATTAATTTAGTTAAAAAATTAGCTAAATCAGTTATTAATAACACATGATGTATATGCTCTTGTATATTCATACTTATATACTTAAGTAAGTGGTACTTGTCGGGATCTTCACTCCCAACAAGCACCTAACCCAAAACCTAGCATAAGTAGGAGTTGAGCTATGAACAATAGTACCTTCCGAGTGCTTGTCTGTGAAGCACCAAAACATACAATCGTATTGTTTTCCCGTTTGTCCCGCAATTTAACCCCTCGTCAGCGTGCCAGAATTCTTAATAGCGTTGGGGGTGGGGTATGAGTTTTAAAAATTCTAATAACGAACAATATGAAGTCACAAATGATTTGGAGTTGATGCCAAAGCTTTCAAAAAGAGAACTACAGATTTTGGTAATGACTTGCTCTGGTTTTACTAGAACAGATATCGCGCTCGCGTTGAATGTGAGCCTTGATACAATCAATTCGCATTTTAAAAACGCTTTAAGAAAATATGATTTAAATACTTACAATCAACTGCAGGCGATGTTTTTATTTAATTTTCTTAAGAAATTAAATAAATAAATTTTTATGGCTGTTTGGAAAATATCAAGCAGCCCTTTACTGCTAATTTTTTTTCATCTTCATTAAAATCCAATAAGCCACTCCAGCCACTGAAATTGAATTTAAAGAAGGGATACCGAAGCTAAAGAATGCACCGACAAGTGTGCCTACAATGCAGGCAATAATCGCAGACCAGCCAATGATTTGAGTCTGAGAATCATCCGGCAATATTCCTTTTTCTCTCGTTTCGTCTAATATTTTTCGACTCGTTTTTAAAATGTAGTAATCAACTAGCATCACACCAGCGATAGGGGGAAAAATAACCCCAAGCATTGAAAGGAAATCAACAAAATGATTTAAGATGCCAGACACTGATAATACTGTTCCAGCTAAACCGAGAAAAATTGTTATCTTGTAATAATCGAATTTTTTGCCAGTTAAAACCTGAAGGGTATTGGAAAATCCTAGAGATGAAGAATACAAGTTAACATCATTGACCTTTATAACTGATAAAATAAGTGATATTAAACCAATAACACCCGCATTAACTGTTAATATATCAACTATATCCGCAGAGTTTAATGCCTGAGTAATTAATATTGCTATACCATTTACAACAAATTCGCCAACAATAATGCATAATGTTATCATCCAGAATAAATGACTTTTGTTTTTGCAATAACGACTAATATCAGGCGTTGTCAATGATGCAGTTATAAATCCCCCCGCAACGACTGTAGCTGCTTCGCTTATGCTTAACTTTGTAACGTGCAAACTAGTAGTGTGTTGAATAACAATGCTATCGTTAGAAATTAAAGATAAAAATATGTACAAAATAACCAAAAAAAATAGAGGTACTGCTATTTTTGCTGTTAGTGTTAACGCCTTAAATCCAGAAGCCACTAAAAAAGTAAAAAATACCCCTAAAAAGGCAGCTACTAATTCAAAACTTAATTCATGGTTAAAAGCATTTAATATACCATTCGCCAAAATAGAATTTTGAACACCAAACCAACCTATCAAACTCATCGACAACGTAAAGCTGACTAAGACAGAGCCAATACTTCCAAAACCACACCAACGAGACAATAGACTGGTTGATAGTCCCTCTTTCATTCCTGCATACCCAAGTCCCAAACTGATAAACTCTAAAATAAAGCTTCCAAGGCATGAAGCAATCATGGCATCCCAAAAAGTCATACTGTGCCCGAGCGTCATACCTATCATGAACTGTGATAAAGCAGTCGTTATACCCATTCTAACTAAAGTTACATCCAGAAAGTTAGCTTTCGCTTCTAGAGGAGTGGTATCAAAAGCATAAACATCATCCGATATTTTTATCATTATTAATCCCGTCCAAATAAAAATGGTGTGAGTTTTATTATTAAGGATAGGCTTATCATAAACCACCTAATTTTTAGGTGGTTTTTCATCATTTAATTCACTATTGTTATAAGAAGGAACGAATTGGAGAAAATATTATGTTTAACCCTGAAAGTCCTGATAAAAAATTCGGAAAATCAAGTAACTCTTTAATATCCTTTATCGAAAAAAGTACTAACCACTGGCACATTAAAGATATAGAATCTCGGTATATTTATATAAACAAATCTTTAAAACAAGCACTTAAAATACCCAATAAATATGATATAGAGGGAGTGCTAGATAGAGAACTACCAGTCGATATTTGCCAAGATTTATGGCCACAATTTATAGAAACAGACAAAAAAGCCGTTGAAGAAAATAAAACCATTTCTTCAATAGAAATACATTGTTATGGAGAGGGAAATTTAAATAATCCCGTTCCTCGTTTTGTTGAGAAGACTCCACTTTGTGATGATAATAATAAAGTAATAGGCACTGTTTGTTATGGTAGGATGATTGAAATACCTACTTTGCTTTATTATATGAACCGATTGAACAGAAAAACTATTCAATTTGATGCGCCTAATGATACCTTTACCAAAAGAGAACTTGAAGTTATTTTCTGGGCACAACAACGCCTTTCCGCTAAAGAAATAGCACAAAGGTTAGATATTTCGCATAAAACGGTAGAAGGGCATTTTAAGTTAATCTACAAAAAAGCGGATGTTCATAGTATTTTTCAGCTAATAGAATACTGTAAACATACAGGACTTGATAGATATATTCCGATTGATTTTATCCGAAAAGGTGTGCAGCTAATAAATTAGAGACTTAACCACTTAATATTTAGATGTGTTTTTTTAAAAAAGTAAGTAATCTAAAAATATCTCTGAGAAGTTAGAGATCGGGATTATCACCCCGTAGAATAAAGACCGGCATGTGGTATTGTGCCGATATCATTTGCTCTTATCTTCAATGGTGGGATGGATGGGGCAGCTGAGAGGCTGGCCGTTATGTTGATTCCAGTTGTGATAACCCTGTTCAGTCTGTCACCTGATCTCAATTCCAATTTAGTTTATAGACTTCTGCTTCAATTAGATGCATGAGTACACTTTAATGTATTTTAATAAAAGCGACAACGCAGCATATTCTCTTTTTTAATGGTGGTACATGGGTGTCTATAAAGATGAAACCTTAAAGGATTAATGTATCACTTTGATGTGATTGGAGTTGACAGAAGCTTGATGGGGTGCGCTTGGAAAACGGAAAATATCCTACGCTAAGGCTATTTTATGTACAAATTGATATTGTCTAAATTCTTTTACCTATTTAACCACTTCTCTTTCACCTCATCATTGTAAACTCAAAACCTAACCACGCATGACATTTGAGTACACCCCATTGTCACAAGCTAATGGGTTGACATTTTTCTATTAGATCATTACTTATCTGTCATATACATTATGATCACCACTTAAACGTCATCAATGGGTGAAAAATGTACATTCATGGTTATCTCCGCGCATCAACAAAAGAACAGGACGCTCTCCGAGCTAAAAATAGGATGAAAGCTTTCGTTGAAGAAAAAGGGTTTCGCATGGCCAGTTGGTACACTGAAAATGTATCTGGGGCCTCACTCCAACGACCAGAACTTTTACGTTTGCTTGATGATGCAGCATCTGGTGACATTATTCTCATTGAACAGGTTGATCGTCTTTCACGCCTAGATGAAAAGGGTTGGGAAAAATTAAAACGTCTTATCCAGGAAAAAGACCTTATTGTTGTTAGTTTGGATCTTCCAACAAGCCATATAGCTCTGACGTCAAATGTTGGCGATGAGTTTACCTTTGTTATGCTTAAAGCTATTAACGGGATGATGTTAGACATGCTGGCTGCTATCGCTAGAAAAGATTATCTGGATCGTCGCCGCCGACAACAGGAAGGTATAGCAAAAGCTAAGGCGGTAGGTAAATTCAGGGGGCGTCAGGCTGACCATCAATTGCATGAAAAAATCATTGAACTTCGAGTAAATAATAGGCAGAGCATCCGAGATACTGCGAGGTTATGTGGTGTTTCTGAACGAACGGTTATACGCATTGTTAAACAGAAAACATTTTCTTAATAGGCTTATATTTTGAAAATCAGAGCGAGCTATGTCCGTATTCTGGGAGAGCATTGATGCCACGACGACAAATACTGAGCAGTGATGAAAAAGAACGTTTACTGGTTGTACCTGATGATGACATCCTGCTCGCACGAATATGTTTTTTAAATGAGCAAGATCTGATTCTCATTAAAAAACATCGAAGACCCCCTAACCGTTTAGGCTTTGCAATTTTACTCTGTTATCTACGAGGGCTGGGTTTTACCCCAGATAAAAATGCGCTTCCCACGATGGTATTCTATCCAGAGTGGCAGAGAGATTGAAACTCAATCCTGATTTATGGCAAAAGTACGCTGCTAGAGAGGAAACCCGTTGGGAGCACCTTGCCGAGCTCTATCGCTATTTACAATTAGTGCCATTCAGTAAGCCTTTGCAAAAAATGTGCATTAGTCATTTATATCCTCATGCTATGCGAACCGACAAAGGTTTGATCCTTGCTGAAGAGATGCTCATCTGGCTACATAATAATAATGTTATCTTCCCTTCCATTGATGTGGTTGAGAGGACCCTTGCTGAAGCCACGACAATTGCGGATAGAGCAGTGTTTACAGCACTGACAACGCAACTGGAACCACAACATAAAACAGCCTTAGATAATCTGTTGATCTCAGGGGATGAACAACTAAGCCGTCTTGCTTGGCTGCTTCAACCTCCGGGGAAAATTAATGGTAAAAATGTGTTGCAGCATATTGATAGATTAAATGCTATTGAGGGATTGGCTTTACCTGAAGGTATTTCGCTTTCCGTTCACCAAAACCGACTGCTCAAATTGGCTCGAGAAGGTAGAAAAATGAATAGCAGGGATCTGGCTAAATTCTCCGAGACACGTCGTTACGCCATGTTGGTTTGTGTTATCTCAGAAGCAAGGGCCACACTGACTGATGAAATTATCGAATTACATGAACGTATCTTGGGCAGTTTATTCAGTAGAGCAAAGCGTACACAGGCCGAACGACTTCAAAAAACAGGAAAACTCATTCAGAGTAAGTTAAAGCAATATCTTACCGTTGGGCAGGCTCTGCTAAATGCACGAGAATCAGGGGATGATCCTTGGACTGCAATAGAAGGCGTACTTCCTTGGCCAGAATTTGTCGCCAGTCTGGAAGAAACACAGTTTTTAGCCCGAAAGGATAATTTTGAGCCTCTTAATCTGATCACCGAAAAATACAGTACGTTGCGTAAATATGCCCCCCGTATGTTATCAGCATTGCAATTCAAGGCAACTCCTACAGCGCTGTCACTTAGTGAAGCGCTTGAGACCCTTAAAGAAATATACCGAAAACAACTCCGAAAGGTGCCGCCATCCGCGCCCATAAATTTTATCCCTGAAAACTGGAAAAAATTGGTCATAACCCCCTCGGGGATTGACCGAAAATA
This sequence comes from Arsenophonus apicola, assembly GCF_020268605.1. Taxonomy (NCBI): domain Bacteria; kingdom Pseudomonadati; phylum Pseudomonadota; class Gammaproteobacteria; order Enterobacterales; family Morganellaceae; genus Arsenophonus; species Arsenophonus apicola. The sequence continues at coordinate 39,835 of NZ_CP084226.1, read as the reverse complement.
CTATGAGTTTTGTGTCCTTAATGAGCTAAAAGGCGCATTAAGATCGGGTGATATCTGGGTAAAGGGGTCGCGACGCTACCAGAATTTTGACGATTATCTTATTCCTTCCGCTGATTTTGAAAAATTACTCAAAGAGACTCAGTTACCACTCGCCATTCCAACAGATTGCCAAAAATACCTTAGCTCACGTATGGCGCTGTTATCATCACGTCTGGAAGAAGTGAATGCGATGGCGATTGCGGGAGATTTGCATGATGTTGATATATCAGAAAATGGTGTAAAAGTAACGCCACTTGATGACAGCGTTCCTTCAGACGTTTCTCCTTTTGCTGACCTCGTTTATGCCATGTTACCTCGCCCAAAAATCACTGAAATATTAGATGAAGTGGACGGTTGGAGTGGATTTACCCACCACTTTACTCACCTCAAAAATAATCACGTCAGACCCAAAAACAAAAAGTTGTTACTGACGACTATCCTTGCAGATGGTATCAATTTGGGGATAACGAAAATGGCTCAGTCCTGCCCAGGAACAACAAAATCATCACTCGAAGGTATTCAAGCTTGGTACATCAGAGATGAAACTTATTCAGCTGCACTTGCTGAGCTGGTGAATACCAAAAAAAGAGCCCGCTGGCAGCCGTGTGGGAAATGGTACAACGTCATCATCTGACGGGCAAAATTTTCGGGTTGGAAGTCATGGTCGATATGCAGGACATGTAAATCTAAAATACGGCCCAGAGCCTGGTGTGCAGATTTATACTCATATCTCAGATCAATACAGCCCATTTTATACTCAAGTCATTAGCAGAGTAAGAGATTCTACCCATGTACTTGATGGCTTGTTGTATCACGAAAGTGAATTGGAAATTACAGAGCATTATACCGATACAGCTGGTTTCACTGAGCATGTCTTCGCACTTATGCATTTATTGGGATTTGCATTCTGCCCTCGGATCAGGGATCTTCCTGAAAAGAAACTATTTATCAAAGGGAAAGCAAAACAATACCCGGGGCTACAGTCGCTGATATCCTCGACGAGTCTGGATATCCGGGAAATTGAAAAACATTGGCATGAGGTACTTCGGCTGGCAACCTCGATTAAACAGGGAACAGTCACTGCGTCGCTAATGTTAAAAAAATTGGCGAGTTATCCCAAACAAAATGGTCTGGCAAAAGCATTACGGGAAATCGGTCGTATCGAACGAACGCTGTTTATGCTGGATTGGTTTTGCGATCCTGAGCTACGTCGTCGAGTGCAAGCAGGTTTAAATAAGGGTGAAGCTCGCAATGCCCTAGCACGAGCCATTTTTATGCACCGGTTAGGCGAAATCAGAGATCGAGGTCTGGAAAATCAAAGCTATCGTGCCTGTGGGTTAACATTGTTAACAGCGGCGATTACGTTGTGGAATACCGTATATATAGAAAGAGCTATCGAATCTTTAAAACGAAAAGGAATTCAGATTCATGAGGCATTAATTTCTCATTTATCCCCTCTAGGTTGGGAGCATATCAATCTAAGTGGTGATTATATCTGGCGGAATAATCTAAAGTTGGGCTCAGGTAAATACCGTCCGTTGCGTGCAGTTAATATAGGTCGGTACAAAAAATAAGCTTAGCGTAGGATATTTTCCGTTTTCCAAGCTGACCCCTAGCTCAACAAACAAAATCAGAAAAAATTAACGAAAATCAGGATAGAACAGGCGAAGTTCCTCTCTTCTTAAACAAAACCAGCGAGGAGAATGAGATCAATCGGTATTCGCTAAAAGAATTCGATGAATCGATAAAAAACGATATAAAAGATAATACAATTCAGTTTGAACTAAATAAACCGGATAATGAAGCGTCACCTAAATTCCCTCAAGAAGATAAGTTAGAAAAAATCGATGATAATAAAGATTTCATTTTCGAATCAATACGCTTAAATGATAAAGAAAAGATGCTGGATATTCAACTTGGAGAAGAACCAACGAAACTTGAAAAAGAAAATGATGAGATAAATATTTCATATCATCATGAGGAAGAAAAAAACCAAAAAATCAAAGAAAAAGAGTATGGGGGTTAAAAAAACTTAGTATTGTGAACTTGTTAGTTACAACATTATTTAAATGAGGTTAAGTGATTGCGTTGTTGACAAATAAAGATTATGTTCATCATATTTTTAATATAGGTTTATTGCCTAGATAGGAGGAGCAAATGACAAAGGTTATTATTTTACTTATTTCAATATTACTTTCTTATCAAGTTTCAGCTGGAGTTGGTTTTTCTCAGGCCTGCACAAAATGGCAAGGAAATAGCCTTCATGAAAAACAAAAAATAGTAAGTATTAACGGAATCTATGTTGCTGATGGATTTAAGCAAACAGTCAAATTGAGTAATGGTTATCATTATTCTATTCATAAGGATAATCCAAGTATATATGAATTGTCTAAAGTCGCTTTTTTAATAAAAGTACACGTAAATGTATGTGTAAGAAGTAATATCGGCCCACAGGATGAACTTATCGGTATTGAAATTATTAATTAATTTTGAGATAGAATTATGAAATTATTATTTGTATTATTTATCACATGGTTAATACAAACACAATCATATGCAATAGAGGTACATTCTGTTGTTTATCGTACAGATAATAGAAATATTTATGAAATTTTACTGAGTGGTGGAATGTGGCCATGGCACAGCGAAACTGTCGATTATGATCTTACACATCATTTTGAAGGAGAATCTTTAGAAGAACAAACTAGTGCTTTTGTTTCTACTTCAAGCTCTATTGCTTCTGTAGTACAACATGCCGCGTCTCTTGCGAGACCTAATAGTGAATTTCCATTTGATGAAGATTATTTGACTTATATTTATACAGTTAGGCCAAATAATAATTTTTATGATGTTCAAGGTTCTCTACGGATAGCCAGAGATAATGCGCCATTAAATTCTCAGCGGCGTAATAGATTAGAGCGCTTACTCAGGGATTACACAGGGATGGAAGAAATCGTTGCAGTTAATGGTTTTTCATCTGATCGTATCGTAGAATATGCAGTACTTACAGGTGCGATGCTTAATCAATATGGAATACATTCAGGATCCCCTTTGTTATCTGATGTATTTTGGGCTGAAAGATGGAGGCAGGAAGAAACGGTCTATAATCATCAATATAATTCAGATACTAGTAATCTGATGCCCTATAATATGATTGATATTCCAACAGGAATAAGATCTGTGGTTGTGAATGGCACGCAACCAGAGGTGCCTTTATCTTTTACATGTTTTGGCGTAAATAGTAATAGTCATTTATCCAAAAGAGATATTTTTCTTAAAAAGAAACCATCTTGCACAAAATATGAAATTATAAATATACATAGTTTGATTTATGACAAGGGTTTACTTTATTCTTTAATCGAAAATTATGGACATTGACATCCTTCCCGCCTTAAAGGTTCGGTTCCTGCTGAGGGGAAAATGATACCCCAAGCTTTCAGCTCCCTGGGCCAAAGATATTTACCAGTCTCCATTTAGATCCGAATGTGCACTCAAATTAATACTTTACCAAAAGCGATGGCGTAAACAGTTGTAATGGTCAACAAATTCTGTAGAAGATCTAAGCGGCATTTTTTAGTTCATGATATTTTTGATGTGGCGTTAAATAACCAATCGTTGAATGGCGACGATAATAATTGTAAAACTGAATATAATTTTCAACTTCACAGACAACAGATTGATGATTCATAAACGATAAACGGTTAAGTCTTTCTGTCTTTAAACTCCTAAAAAATCTTTCCATCACGGCATTATCGAGGCAATTACCTTGCCGACTCATGCTTTGAGTTATTTTCCGTTCAAAGAGGTGCGCCCTAAACTCCTCCGATGAATATTGGCAACCTTGATCTGAATGAAACATCAAACTTGTCGTATCCGTTAATTGCCGTTCAATTGCGTTATCTAAGGCTTCTTTCACTAATTTCGAATCCGGTTTTGTTGATAAGGCATAACCAATAATTTCTTTGGTGGCTAAATCCAACACACAGGCTAAATAGCTCCACCCATAGTGATGTCTAATATACGTGATATCCCCGACATAATAGTGATTATGCTGTTCAGGGGAAAATTGTCGTTTAAGCAAATTAGGGGCATATCGATGTTCGTTACCCGATGAGTGATAGTAGTGCTTTTTCGTTGGTCTAATTGCAACTAATTGATTTAATTTCATGATGTTCGATATTTTATAAGTGCCAATTTGGTGCCCTAAACCCTTTAACTCGGCTTGAATACGTCTTTTGCCATAAATTTGACCCGATGTATAAAAAATACGTTTGATTTCGCCACACAGTCTTTCATTTTCAACTGTCGGTATTTTCGTTTCATAATAAAAACTACTGCTGCTTACTTCAAAAAGATGGCATAACTCAGTGACCGTAAAATTGGGGTACATGATTTTCAGTTGCTTCACGATTTTGAGTTTTGATTGTCGAGGATGAAGTAAGCCGCGGCTTTTTTTAATATGTCATTATCCCTCTGAGCACGCTTAAGTTGAACTTCTAATTCTTGTATGCGCTGTTGCTCGGGTGTTAACGCTTTTGATTTTACAGGCGTATTCCCATTTAACTCGGCAAGATATTGTTGCTTCCATCGTGATACGGCAGATTTACCCGCACCGGATATTTTTTCAACTTAGATATTGCTATATCCACCTTCAACCATGAGTTTTGCATATTCCAGCTTTTGCTTTCCGCTAAAGGTTACTTTTACTTTTCGGGTCATATTTATACCTATAAGATTTTGCTTAATTATAAGCTATAAATCTCTACAGTTTTATTAGACCACTACAAGTGCAATAACGGATACCGGCGTAGGTGTGCCACGAATGCACCCTGTGGCAAATAAGGGTGCAATGCTGTGCGAGAGATAAGGGTCTACCCCTCGGAGGCGGTGTCCAGACGCAGCCTTCAAACTATCCTGAGGTGCTGCTGTTAAGAGCGGTGGTAGTGAGCGTCAGGGAAAAGGCCCAGTCAGATGCGTCATGTATGTTTTGTGAAGATGAACGAGAGTGAACTGTAGATGCAGTGTCGAAAGGAACAAGATGATGTCAAAAGCGCGCTTTCTAAGCGGTGCGTGATGAGTCCAGCGGTTATCTGGTTACTGGCTGGTCGGCATCCGGCATATAGACAGCATGAGCACAACACATGCTCTGGCATGGAACGTGGGAACCTGTCGTCCCGATGCGAAGGGAGCAGCGTCGAGTAGAAAACCTGCAAGCGCCTGAGTACAAATGCGTGGCACAGGGGCAGATGGTTCCGGAGTAGTGATGAAACGCCTGTAATGGGTGTGGAGCGAAGGGGGTCAGTCATTAGGACTGTATTGCAGGTCAACCGCATAAGCGGGAGGAGCCTGTAAGCCAGTCCAAACCGTTTGCGATATCCAGACAGGCAGTCTGGAGCGCGTACATGAAATTAAAAGCCAACAAAGGCGGCTCTGGCGTTGACGAACAGTTGATTGAGGAATTTGATAAGAACCTCGCGGGGAACTTATACAAAATCTGGAATCGAATGTCCTCGGGCAGCTATATGCCGCCAGCGGTCCGGCGTGTTGAGATACCCAAAGCGACGGGCGGAACGAGAACGTTGGAGATACCCACATTCTCGGATCGCATCGCTCAGATGATAGTCAAAGGCATGCTGGAGCCGGTTCTCGAACCTCTGTTCCACGATGACTTTTATGGCTACCGCCCGCACAAATCTGCGCATGACGCCCTGAGAATGGCCCGGCATCGATGCTGGCGCACTGACTGGGTGCTGGACGTGGACATTAAGGGTTTCTTCGACAACATCGATCATGAACTCCTGATGATAGCGGTGCGCAGGCATACGGATTGTAGATGGGTGCAACTCTATATTGAGCGATGGCTAACCGCGTCGGTGCGAATGCCGGACGGAACGGTTCAGATAAGGGACAAGGGAACGCCTCAGGGAGGTGTCATTAGTCCGTTACTTTCTAACCTGTTCCTGCATTATGCATTCGATATGTGGATGTTTCGGGAGTTCCCCGTCGTCCGGTTTGAGCGATACGCTGATGATATATTCATCCACTGCAAGAGTTATACCCAGGCAATGATGCTGCGTGGTAGGTTCAGAAAACGTCTGGCTGAGTGTAAGCTGGAAATGAGCCCGAAGAAAACGAAAGTCGTCTACTGCAAGGACAGGGAAAGAACAGAGACATATCCTGAAATCAGCTTCAACTTTCTTGGCTATACGTTCAGGCCGAGAAAGTCCTTCTAGAAAGAAGGATAGTTGTCGGTGAATTTCCTGCCAACAATGAGCGCCAGAGCTGCAAAGACAATCCGGCTAACGGTACGGGCCTGGGATCTGAGTCACAAAACCCCGTTGTCGCTGGAAATCATTGCCCGTTGGCTAAACCCCATGCTAAGGGGTTGGGTTAAGTACTATGGGCGTTTTTATCGTTCATCAATGAACTGTATAGCCATCTTAACCTCCAAAGGGTACTCCCACCGACATAAGGTGGGAGGGGAATTTGGTCGGGCTTGAAAAGCCCGAAGAATGATCAGCCACGCTGATTTTGAATGTATTGCTTAACAACTTCCAGCGGTGCTCCCCCGCACGAACCTGCAAAGTATGATCGAGACCACAACACTGGCTTGCCGTAAGCCCCACGCAAGTCTAGAAACTCATTACGCAGACGACGAGACGTTACCGCTTTCAGCGAGTTTACTAGTACTGACAACTGCACTGTGGGCGGGTACTCGATCAGCATATGAACGTGATCGGACTCTCCGTTACTTTCCTTTAAATCAGCCCCAAAGTCGCGACACACTTCACCTGCATACTGATGAAATGCTTTGTAGTGCAAGCCACTGAGTACTTTCTTTCGGTACTTAGTCACAAAGACAAGGTGAACATGTAAAAGAAACGCTGCATGTCTTGAACGGTTGATTTTATATTTTTGCATTGAAATTAACCGGATATACGGTAAGATAGTGAGATAATTTACTACACACTGAGTAATAATGCTAATTCTAAAAGCCTACAAATTCAGACTCGAACCAACCGAAAACAGTCGCAACGTTTGCGGCAGTTGTGCGGATGCGCTCGTTTTATCTGGAATTACGGGCTAGCAGAGACGCAACGCATTATTGAATCCGGCGGTAAACTACCGTCAGCGTTTGAACTAAATCGGATGCTCACAGAATGGAAAAAAAGCCGGAACATTCCTTTTGCAAGAAGCCTACACGGATAATCTTCAGCAGAAACTCAAAGATCTGCACGGGGCATGGAAACGCTGCTTTGATAAAAAACTGGCAGCAAAAGCTCCTGTATTTAAAAAGGAAAAATGACGGGCGTGATTCAGTTCGTTTTGTTAATTTTGATAAATATTGTCAGCTCGATAATGGCAGAGTGAGATTACCGTCAGGTTTGGTATGGGTAAAGTTCCGGCAGTCGCAAAAGCTGTACGGTAAGATTAAAAACGCAACCGTTAGCCAACATGCGGGACACTGGTATATATCGTTTCAGGTCGAACTGGAAATGGACATTCAGCCTCATTCGTCAGCAACAATGATTGGTTTGGATGCAGGTGTAACCAGACTCGCCACGCTGTCAGACGGCACAGTGTTTGAACCTGTAAACAGTTTTAAAACCAACCAAAAAAAGCTGGCGAAATTCCAGCGTCAGTTAAGCTGTAAAGTTAAATTCAGCAATAACTGGAAAAAACAGAAGCGAAAAATCCAACGTCTCCACTCGCATATAACCAATATCCGCAAAGACTACCTTCACAAAGTCACCAGTGAAATCAGCAAAAACCACGCGATGATCGTCATTGAGGACTTAAAGGTCAGTAACATGTCGAAATCGGCAAAAGGTACACAAGAGCAGCACGGACGGAATGTCAGGGCAAAATCAGGACTTAACCGTTCGATACTGGATCAGGGTTGGTATGAAATGCGCCGTCAGCTTGAGTACAAGCAGCTATGGCGCGGTGGTCAGGTATTAGCTGTGCCTCCGGCATATACAAGTCAACGGTGTGCATGTTGTGGTCATACAGCGAAAGAAAATCGTCAATCACAAAGTAGATTCGAGTGCCTTGAGTGCGGGTATACAGAGAACGCAGATATCAACGGAGCTCGTAACATTTTAGCGGCAGGACATGCCGTGTTAGCCTGTGAAGTGAACGGTGCAGTAATGCCGTCAGCAGCAGGAACCAGGCTTCTGAGCGATCAGATAGTCTCCGACTAACGGGAATCCCCCTCCTGAGTCACGAAGTGTGAAGGTGGGGGAGGATGTCAATCATGTAGATCTGCACCTTGCGAGATGGGTCGCCCGCAAATATAAGCGGGTACACGGTAGCCTGGCTCAGGCATATGAATGGTTAAGAAGGATACAAAGCGCTGAGCCCAGCCTGTTTGCACACTGGGAAATCTGTACGCGGCGTGAGCGGTCAATGACAGGAGCCGGATGACGGGAGACTGTCACGTCCGGTTCTGTGGGAGCGCAGGGGGAAGTTCCCTTGCGCGACCCGATAACCCCTATATAACCCGCTACTATAGCGATGTAAAACCTCATCTGTATAACGATAAATTAAATAAAAAATCAGTCTGATCAAATATTCAATCAATAGAAATTTATAAAGGCCAAATTTACTTGACCATAGTTTGATTTCATCAACCTTCAAGCTAAATTTAACATTGTGTACTAATATGGAAATTCATAAAGTCTACATAAAACTCAAGACTAATTTGTATAGGTTTTTATATGAGAAATGTTTCAATTGATCTTTTAAAGATAATATCAATATATTTTGTTATCTTATCTCATGTCTGTTTATGTTTTTTTGAAAAAATGCCTAATGATTATATATTAAACTTATTTAGACAATCGGGTCAGCTTGGCGTTTCACTATTTTACATGTGTAGTGGATATTTTTTGCTCAATAAAAAAAATTCCAACATGGTAAATTATTTTTTAATTAAGTCAAAAAAAATTTCATTTGTTTTATTAGTTTGGTTAACTATATATTATTTTTATGATAAATATTTTGTGTGTAAATATATAAAAAATTGTGATATTTTTTTTTATTATTTCTTTAATGTTAGTAACCATAAATCGGAGGCAACTCATCTATGGTTTCTTTACTCAATTATCCCTATTTATATTGTATCTTCCTTTTATTGTCATTTTTTTAATATTATATATAAACATAACATATTAAAATTATTGATAATTATGTTGATAATTTCAAATTTAACATTTGTTAATGAATTAACGCTTTACGAGTATAATTTTTTAATTATTCCTAATAATTTTTTATCATTTTTTCAAAATGAAGGTATTATCAACTTTTTACTAGGTGGATATATTGGAATAAAAGAAAAAATTATAATAAAAAAATTTTATTATTAATAGGATTTGTTTCCTTTTTTTTATTATCATATATTTCAAAAGTTTTAGGAATATCTATTTTTTATGGCAAGTTTTATAATGTTCTATTAATTTTATCATCACTAAGTTTTTTTTGTTTTTTTTTGAGTATAAATTCAAGAAGTTGTTATTTAAATAAAATTAGCGAAAATGTTTTTGGAATATATTTAATTCATAATCTTTTTGTTATAGAGATAAATGGTCCCTCATTACATTATTATTTGATTAATTTTTTTAGCCCTGTAAATATATACATTTATATATTGATTTACTCACTAATTTCAATGTTACTATCTTTATATTTATGCATTCTTTTCAGAAGGAATAAAATAACATCATATATCATAAGCATATGATACAAGATAATTTTTCAATTTATTGTTTCCTTTTTTAAAGGGTTACTACTCCGGAACCACCGAGATTTTCGTTAGCCCAGTTTCAGCCTGGCAACCAACGCATCTAGGTCCATAATTTCATCACTACTCTGGAAATTATAATGTCCGTTAACCAAAATGCGCTGACATGCCACTAGTGATATCCGGGGAAGTACCTCAAGGTCTTTGACATTGCCTTTCGCTTCCATTCGTTCCTGTAATCGCGACAGGATCGCCGAGTTTTAATACACGATGGCGTTGCAAATCAGCGGCCCGAAGCTGGTGATAAGATTTATCCGGTTCTTGGTAAGGCGGAAGTTGTACTTCAGCCGCGGATCAGCCGATCATATTCAAATTATGCCTGTTGGGTCGGATTTGTCGTGGTATACGTGTATAGTTTGCGGACCGGCGTCCCCTGCTTCATTTCTTTCAGCACCAGCGTGGCGCCGATGCGATTGAGATTACTTTTTTCGCTGATAATAAGATCCCGGTCATCTGGGGTCGGTTCCGGCTGAGGGCGAAAGACACTTTAAGAGTTAGTTCTGTGTCGTTGCACGATGTCAGCAACGGTATTCTTGATGGTTAGGAAATTGAATGTTAATTATATTTTTTCTGACCTGAATTTCTGATACAAATGATCGGTCTCTAGTGTCACTATGAACGTAGCACGCAACGCGTGATCGGCGCAGCTTTGCTGCTTCGGGGATGTTAATGAGTTGAGTACTGTTTTATACTCTGCAGTAGATTAATTTTTTTCAGGTATTCATCTCGATGGCGCGCAATAAATCTCCCAGAAAGCGTAAACCAGGTAAATCAGGAAGACCGACCGTCACTTCACGTGCTACGGCGCCTGTTTATCCGAAACGTTTTATGATCTCTCTCCCTCCCGAAAATGATGATGACAGACCGACTGAATTTTTTTATAACACCCCAGAAGAAGCCATACGCCACTGCGTCCGACTTGGCCCCCAATTTTTCTCGACACCAGTATTATCCGCCGCTAGTCACGATTATCCGGGGTTTTGCGCAACACCCAGGTCATGCTGATGACGCTGAATACGACTGCATTGAGGGGGTAATAACTGAAAGTCTGCCTGCCGATGAATTCATCACCTATACGGAGCTAGGGATAATCCTTGTCTCCTTCGAACCCTGGGATAAGCACACCGATAACTGGGCTGACAGACCTGACAATTTCTGTTTCTCTGGCAAGATGCCCATAAGGTAATTTAGCCAGATGTATATCCCACGCCCTGCCAAACTGCTTTTTACCATTGATGACGGTTGGAATAAGTTCCTCGAAAAATACGGCGATAGCGTTAGTTCGTGGACGCGTTTATCTGTGGAGCGCATGCTGGCCTGCGGCACTTGTGCCATGGGTGTCCGGCGCTATTGTTGCGCTTCGCCTGATTGTTCCCACAGCCGTTTTTTCTGCCAAAGCTGCAAGTTAAAAGCTTGCAGTTCATGTGGTTTCAAAGCCACCGAGCAGTGGTTAACACAGCAAGTCCATGTTTTACCCGACTGCGACTGGCAACACATTACTTTCACCATGCCCCATCTCCTTTGGCCTTTTTTTAACAATAACTGGCCGCTACTTAACACCCTGTTTCGGGCTGCCACCCGAGCGATGCTGCAGTGGGCGAGCGAACAGGGTATCGAAATTGGTATTTTCTGTGCCTTGCACACTTATGGCCGGCAACTCAATCAACATCCGCATGTTCATGTTTCCGTCACCCGCGGGGGTTTGGATAGTAAACATGGGGTATGGCGAGCGCTGTTCTTCAAAAAAAAGGCGGTCGAAGAAATCTGGCGTGGGGCTCTCATCCGACTACTGCGTCATAGTTATGATTTAATTAATCCTGGTCGTCTTCCCGGTCTTGGCCATATCCGTGACAAAAAGCATTGGCGGCGTTACTTGAGGGCGCAGTACGGACGTTACTGGAAAGTGCATTTTGCTAAAAAAACGAAAGGGGCATGGCATAGCGTTAAGTTACCTCGGCTGCTACCTTAAACGCCCACCGGTATCTGCGTCAAAACTGCGGCATTACCGAGGGGGTGCCGTTGTCCATCATTACCATGACTACCGCACTGACCAGCACCGGCAGCAAACTCTGCCGCAGGAAGAGATGATTAGGCGCTATATCAGCCATATCCCAGCCAGGCATTTTAAAATGGTGCGTTACTCTGGTTTTCTGTCGAATCGTAAACGAGGCACGTTATTGCCGAAGGTGTATAAGGCATTAGAGATGACAGCACGTAAAAAACCTGAGAACCCCGGTTTTGCTGTGCTGATGAAAGGATTTCTGCGTACCGATCCGTACAAATGTATTCTGTGTGGCGACAGGCTGCTTTTCACCGGGGCGCAAATGGGTAAAAAAGCAACGGAATTGTTGTCAGAAAGACTGCATAACATGAAAAAAAAACGATGGTTATACAGCTAAACGCAGGGTAAATGTCTCTAAAATTAGATTGTCAGATGAAAAAATACACTATCTGATGAAAATTCGACCGATAATAGACCCCATAAACTCAATGCTTCGCCTTTTAGCCATAATGGATGGCGTTTATTTTTTACCTTCAGTGCGATTCAATTTCCTAACCATGGACCCACTAAAGTGAATGCCACATCACTGGTTCAGGCCATAGGGCGCCTCCAGACAATACGTAACCTGGGCGTGACATTACCAACAATTACGCCAGTTTCGGATACCCGTATTGCTGGCCTGGCACGTTATGCCTCAACGGCCAAAATAACAGCGCTTCAGCGGTTACCAGAAAAAAGAAAACTGGCTACGCTTGTTGTATTCTCCTGCTGTATGGAGGCGACAGCTCAGGATGATGTACTTGAATTACTTGAAGCACTACTCCGGGATCTGTTCAATGAAGCGGTTCAGGCTGATAAACGGAACCGCCAGCGAACACTTAAAGATCTGGATCGTGCAGCAGAAATACTGGCAAAAGCATGCCGGATGATCCTTTACGAAAACTTACCTGATACCGATGTTCGTGATAATATCTTCAATATTATTCCCGAAGATGTACTGAAGCATGCAGTCAATAATGTGACATCAATTATTCGTCCGGCCAATAACGTTTATTTCAATGAACTTGATGCGAAATTCAAAACGGTACGGCGTTTTTTACCTGATTTACTGTCCGGAATACATTTTGAAGGTAATGCCTCAGCAGAGACATCAATTAATACACTTGGCTGGATTGAAGTTAACTTAAAAAGGAAAAAGACAGATAACGATGCACCACGTGAAATAATCAATAAACCGTGGCAGCAACATGTGGTGAGAAAAGACGGCAGCATTGATTTTCACGCCTATACGTTTTGCGCACTCAAGGAACTTCAGCTTATACTGAAAAAACGGGATATTTATTTCACCCCCAGCTTTCGTTATGCAGATCCCCGGGCAAGACTTATCGAAGGTAAGGAGTGGGAAGTTCTGCTTCCAATAATCTGCCGCTCTCTGGGATTATCATCAGCACCAGGTGCCACTCTGTCGGCCATCGCAACAGAGCTGGATTCAACATATCGTGATGTACTGGACCGGCTACCGGAAAACCCGGCAGTCAGATTTGCGGAGAATGGCGATAAAACTAAGCTGATCCTGAGTTCTTTAGATGCTATTGAAGAAACACCATTACTGATCGCATTGCGGCAGCGGGTGGCCGACATGTTGCCACGTGTTGATTTGCCTGAACTGATACTGGAAATCGTTGCCCGGACACATTTCACCGGTGCCTTTACCCATTCATCAGAGCAAAGCTCCCGCGTCTCAGACCTGAATATCAGCATCTGCGCCATGCTGATGGCAGAAGCCTGTAACACTGGTCCAGAACCCTTTATACGTAACGATGTCGCGGCACTGAAGCGTGACCGTCTGACATGGACAGACAGTAATTACATCAGGGATGAAACGATTCGGGTAGCCAACGCCATTCTGGTCGCAGCACAAAGTGGCGTTCCCCTGGCGAACATCTGGGGTGGTGGTGAGGTGGCGTCAGCCGATGGCATGCGATTTGTTGTTCCTGTGCGCACGGTACATGCTGGCCCCAACCCTAAATACTTCAAAGAAGGACGTGGGGTTACATGGTACAACCTGATATCTGACCAGTATTCAGGAATAAACGACATCGTTGTTCCAGGAACTCTCAGGGATAGCCTGGTCATCCTGGCTGTCGTTCTGGAGCAACAAACGGATCAAATGCCATACCAGATAATGACCGATACGGGGGCTTACAGCGATGTTATTTTCGGGCTTTTCCGCCAGCTGGGATATCGTTTTTGTCCAAGGATCGCGGACACGGGGGGAGCCAGATTTTGGCGCACCGACCCTAAAGCAGATTACGGCTCGTTTAACGCGATATCTTCGCATCGCCTGAATTTTTGGAAAAAAAAAGAGCCGCACTGGGATGATATTCTGCGGCTGATTGCGTCCCTCAAACTTGGACGACTGAACGTAAGGTCCATCATGAAAACACTGCAAACGGGCGACAGGCCAACCAGTCTGACCCAGGCTATAGCCGAAATAGGCCGCGCCGATAAAACCATCCATATGCTGACTTACCTCGACGATGAAAACAAACGGCGAAGAACATTGCAACAACTCAACCGTGGAGAGGGGCGCCACGCAGTGGCCAGAAATATCTTTCATGGTAAACGGGGAGAACTGAGACAGGCTTACCGTTAAGGCCAGGAAGAACAGTTAGGATCGTTAGGTCTGGTGCTAAATATTATTGTTTTGTGGAACACGATTTACATGGATGCCGCAATTCAGCAGCTCAGGCATGAAGGTTATCCGGTTCACGATGAAGATGTTGAAAAACTGTCCCCATTGCTGTGCGGCCATATCAATATGCAAGGGCGTTATTCCTTTACGGTGCTGGAATCCGTCAGTAAGGGTGAACTGAAAGCTTTCAATGAAGAACTGTAATTTGTTGATTAGTATATTAATGGCTATTTAAATTGCCCGCTTAACGGTGTTTGCTGTTCCGTTGCTCCCCAAACCCCAAGTAATAATAATTTTTTTAAGGATTTTTCTGCTATTTTATATTAACTCGACAAGTTTTCTCCATCTTTTGTTTTAAATTGCGCATCAAATAACATTGCTTCCGTAGGTTCACTAACTAAAGTTGAAGATACAGGGGAAATTCCATTTTCTCAATTATTACAGACGTTTAGATGCAAATGTTCTGCAAATAAAGAAAAGCTTAAAAAGTTAATAAGAATAAAATATTTTTTATGTTATTCGATATCACTCTATTATATACTTATAAAATTAACCTAACATAAATACGACTTGCATTTATTAAATGATTGAAGTTGATTTTATTCGAACGATTTGTGGGCAATTTGTGCCTGATATACGCCATTTGTATGTTGTTCTGCACTACAGTCTAAGTAATTATAGGTAGCTACCCGAACAATTCCTAATAAATGAATAGAAAAAAAGATTATAAAGATTTTATATTTATTTTTTTAAAATTAATAATATAAATTATATTAATTTTTCTGTTACCTTTTATGAAATTTATTTTTAGCCGAACTTACCTTATCTTTTAAGTAATCTTTAGTTTTTTCTATTGCACTTTTAGCTTTATTCGTTGATTCATTATTTTTGTTTATAACATTCATGATGCACCTTAATAAAAATTAATAGTAATTAATCTCAATTTTACTTTTAGCTCATAATTTTCATTTATGAAAATTATTATAAAGTTAAAAAAAGTTTGATTTTATTATAAATCAATAATTAATCTCAAAAAAAGAGCAAATAACTAACATCTTCATTTAATCTAATTATTAAAATAATGAGAAAAACATTATCAATTATTTATTCTAGATGGAATTAAAATAAAATTTCAGAAGGTTGAATTTATTAAAAAAAATATCAAAATCTAGTTATTTGATGTTTTTTTTTGAATAAACGTAAATTTAATTCTATTGTTACATAAATAAGTTTAATTTTAGTAGGATAGTATATACTATGAAATCAAGAAGAATACTTTTAAAATATATCATTACGGCGATTGGTTTTTCATCCATTTCATCTTATATAAAAAATTCTTATGCTTTCTTGAATAAAAACTATATTCTTGGTGATAATCTATTCTGTAAAAAAACACCTGAGCAAATCCCTGGACCGTATTATAGAAATTTAACGTTAGTCAGAAGGCATATAATAGACTCACAAGAAGGAATACCATTATTAATAAAATTCAGAGTTGTAGATGTTTTGAAAAACTGTGAACCGGTTGAAAATTTATGTGTAAATATATGGCATTGTAACTCAGAAGGACACTACTCAGGTTGGGATTTCATCAATCCAAATTTAGAAGTAATGAGCGATGATATTGGTAGTGTTCCAAGAACAGATGAAAAAAATTTTCTAAGAGGTTCTCAGTTAACAGATTCCTCTGGTTTTGTTAGGTTTACTACTATTTATCCAGGCTTCTACGCTGGAAGGGCTACACATATTCATTTTACTATCACTGAGTGTTTAGAAAAAAAAGAGGAGGTATTAGTAAGTCAATTATATTTTCCAGAAGATATGAATATAGAAGTCTATAAAAGCAAATATTATCCTAGCAGGGAGATTAACAGAATTAATAACATGGAAGATGATTATTACAAAAATATGAATGGGAGAAAATTGGTTTTAAATATTAAAAAATTATCAAATGATATCAATGATGGTCTATTTGGTGAGATGACGATTTATATAAATTCAAATGAAAAGAGTTTGACTTATAATTAATATATCCATTTTCTGTTTGGAAAACTAAATAAGTAAGAGCCTTTTTAATTGTTTTCAAATGGACAAAATAGGGGCCTTTTTAAGCAGTTGTGATTGAATAATAACAATTACTTAACACATCAATAATTAAAAAAAATTCCAAAAATATTCGCAAATTTTAAAAATTATGTTATTAATTATATTAATGTTCAAACGTAAATTATTTTAGTTTAATTTAATGTAAGGGTTAATAGTTATGAGCTTAATACAAAAAATTTCGTTCCTTTCTTTCGTTATTATTAATATAAGCTACGCAACGAGCTCATGGTCACATAATTATTACCCAGAATGTTATGTAAAAAATGGGAAAATATGCTGTTTGGATGAGAATGGGAATGAACATTGTAGACCAAAAATAAGTGAATAATAAAGAAACATATCAAAAAATAATTTTTAAGAAAAACATTAAGTGATAACCGCTCTCTAAACAGTTTCAGATAATTGTATGATCCACTCTCTTTGTCATCATATCCACCCATCGTTAGTGGAAATGAACTGTCCAGCTCCCCAATTAGATAAGTTCTCCTTTAATAAGGGTTTGAATGACCGGTTTCGTACGCCAACTAATAAATATGTACGAAAGTAAATGAAATTAATTTCGGATATGTAGTAGGATGTGTACATCCATTTCGTATAGAAAAGTTCACCATGTCAAGAACTTTTGCCTATTGTCGGGTCTCTACTTTTGAGCAAAACACTGACAATCAGCGCGCCGATTACTTCACGGCTATTGCGATAGCGAATCCATCCTAACTTAGGCAAAAATAGACGACTTTTTCCCTGATCGAGTTTCACGCCTTGCGGGTAGCGAAAAGTATCGCTAACTCCCCTCTTTTTGAAACGGGGAAAAGCCGCACGTTTTTGGAAAAAATTTTTGTAGGCACGTTCCAGATCTTTCAGTGACTGCTGCAAAGGCTGTGAGGTAGACTCTTTCAGCCATTGTGTTTCAGGATCTGATTTCCACTCAATGAGCCACGAGGTTATTTTTGTGTAAGGAATATACTTATTCCCTATTTCGTGATTTTCATTCTGTAGCGCTAAAGCCCGATTAAAAACAAAACGACAAGCCCCTGCAAAGCGTCGCATATCACGCTCTTGTTGGCCATTTGGCCTTAACTGGAATTTAAAGGCTTGTAGAAGTTTCATGTGTTACATTATACTCTGGTCTATGAAAAAAGGAACTGATATTCGCCGTGGTAGACACTGTGTTTTCCTGATACACATCCACTTAGTGTTTGTTGCTAAATACCGACGAAAGATATTTGATCAGGACGCTATTGAAAAGCTACAAGGCTACTTTACCAGCGTATGTGCTGATTTTGATGTTAAGCACGTTGAAATGCACGGGGAGCGAGATCACGTTCATTTGTTGATTAACTATCCGCCAAAACTATCCGTATCAAATTTAGTGAATAGTCTCAAAGGGGTATCAAGTCGACTTCTACGTCGTGATCGCCCTGATATTGCTAGTCGTTATTACTACAAAGGTGTTTTATGAAGTCCGAGCTATATTGCAGCCAGTTGTGGTGGGGCTCCTCTTTCAATAATCAAACAATATATCGAAAAACAGGAGACGCCTGATTGATCTTTAAAACCCTTCTGGCTTTTTGCCTTATATCCCCGCCCTAAACGACGGGGCTTTACGGCGCATTAGGGTAAAGGGTACAAACCCCTTTCGCTTAGCTGGATAATGATTCCAAAAAGTAACGTAGGTAAACGCCCTTTCGGCATCCCTGTTATGCTTGATAGGGCTGTGCAAGGCTTATGGCTGCTAGCTCTCGAACCAGTTTCGGAAACCTGTGCTGACCAAAGCAGCTACGGCTTTCTCCCTGTAGACGCACGGCAGACGCGATCGCATAAGTATACAAAAACTTTAAGAGAGCGGTATCTGCTAAATGAGTGCTAGAAGGTGACATTAAAGGATGTTCGACCACATTAGCCACGAATGGCTTCTCAGCAATATTCCAATGGATAGAAATATCCTGAGAAAATGGCTGAAGCTGGGATAACGGAAAAATCTTGGGTTCCGGCGTAGAACCCGTTAATGTAGTTCCCTGCATTTTCCCGCAAACTACACGTTTTACTGTGCTAAATCCTAAGTTTTATTCTGTAGGACCTGACGTACCTTTGTTCGGATAGACTAAGTAATGGAGAGATTTTTCAAGAGTCTTAAAACATAAAGACTGAATCACTTATAATTTATTAAAATCATACTGTGATAAATGAAATTGAGGATTACATTCAGTTTTACAATTATTGTTACTGCCATTCGACTATAAGATATTTAACACTGCATTAAAAATACATTGAGCTAAAAAATACCGCTTATAACTTGTACGGAATTAGTTGACCATTAAATATTGATCTTAAAATTAACATTGAACATAAGCGGAATTTATGGATAAAATTTTAATGCTTCAAACATCGATTGTGCAAAAAAATTTTGGTCATGCTGTATACCTGGTAACACAAAATAGTAGCCACCACCAAATGGTTTTATGTATCTCTCAAGGGGTTCACCATTGAGACGTTTTTGAGTATTAATAAAACCTGTTTTTAAGTTTTTTTGATAAGAAACAAAGATCAGTCCCATATCTAGTAAACCATTTCCGTTAATACCCAATGAGTAGCTATAGCTACGACGCCTTAACTTTGCGGTATAGCGTTCAGGATTTCTAGGTTCTGCACGACGCATGTGAGAGTCAAATAAAATCCGATCACCATGTGGGTCTTTTTCAAATCCGGGTGACTCCATTTCCTGCTTTTTACCAATTGGAGCCCCCGTTTCTTTATGACGGCCAAAATGGTTTTCTTGATCTTCAAGCGGTGTTCTGTCCCAAAATTCAAGATTAAAACGTATAAGACGCACTGCTTGGTATGATCCGCCTTTACACCAAAGTGGTTCACTATCCCCTTCTGTCACCCAAACCATCTTATCCATTAATTCATCATCATCATTTGGTGCATTACCTGTGCCATCTTTGAAACCAAATAAATTAATAGGGGTTAAATGTTGATCAATATTACGCGAAGGTAGGAAACCATCAATTTTCCACAATGGGAACAGGTATGCTGAAGTGTGTCGTAAAATATCCCGGAGTGCATAAATTACGCTTTCTTGGCTATTTGCACAAATTTGTAGTAACACATCACCCCCACACCACTCTGATTTCAGTCGATCATTTGGGAAACTAGTCATATCTGTAAGAAAATTTGGCTTGATTTTTTTTAGACCAAAATGAGAATCAAATAGGCTGTTACCAAGGGAAATCGTGACCGTCAATGAGTCAGGTTTTAAATAAGATCCCAGGATGCCAGAATCAATCGGTGGGATCTTATCATTCTGATTTGTAGTTAATTTTTGTACTTGTGTTAAATAATTAATCCGCTGAGTTAGTATTTTAAATAGACTTTGTAACTCTTCCAGTGTGCTTGCAGTAACTTTAAAAGCAATGAAGGATGAATTTTTTTGTTCAGGTGTTAAAACCCCAGACTGATGAAACCCTTTAAATGGGATAGCTTTATCATAAGACGAATGACAGTTTTCTTTACTTTGTTTTAAAGCCAATGTTGGTGAAGCAAAAGCAACGCTCCCAAATGCTAAGGTTTTTAGCGCATTTCGCCTTGAAAAATTAAATGAAGTATATTTATAATTATGCTTAATCTGCATGGTATTTTTGCCTCAATATTTATGGTATACATTTACATCTAATTGGGTTCTCAATACAGCAAGCAATTCGGCTTGTTGTGAGAGGATTGAGTAAAGAGTCATTTTGTCTTTAGTGCTTAATTGACTGTATGGTTTATACCTCCCCTTAGAAAGTTGATAATTTGAGAGAATATTGTTACTTTTCTCAAAATTATGCAAAATTTGTCTTAGTGTTTTTTTCATAATAAATGGTGTAAGCACTGAAACCACTTCTTTAGAACCACGTAAGTTAGCGGCAACATCATTTAGATCAGAGAGGCTATAAATATTTTCTTTACCCGCTAATTTTGTTTCAAGAATCATTTCAATAAAATAGACGGATGCTTGCACTAAATTAATAATGTCAATATTGTCTGCAGAGATCCTTTTTTTAAGATCTCGGGATTTTATTAATAATTTATCTGTGGCTTCTAAAGCCGCTTTAATGTTTTTACGATCAAAGAGCTGATATTCAACTAAATGAAAACCCATAAAACGATAGTCCTTAACACCATGAAGAAAATAATCTTCCCTGGCATTAATCGTACGATCAGTATTACCAAATAAAATAACAATTGGGCGTATTGCTTCATAATGTTGATGAGCTTGAATATATGCTTGTTCTGCTTTCTTCACTTCGCCTGTTTTTAGTTTTTTTTCTA
Organism: Arsenophonus apicola; assembly: GCF_020268605.1. Lineage (NCBI taxonomy): Bacteria > Pseudomonadati > Pseudomonadota > Gammaproteobacteria > Enterobacterales > Morganellaceae > Arsenophonus > Arsenophonus apicola. The sequence goes on along the minus strand of NZ_CP084226.1, from coordinate 18,880 downwards.
AAAATTCCAATTCTAAAATCATGTTATTAGTTTCTGTAGAAACAAAATCCAAATATGTTTCGATGGCTAAATGGTATTTTTTAGGGGTAGGAATATTTCCTTTAGCAATAATTATATCTTTACCTGTCTGTTCTGGGGATCGTAGTTCTTTTACAGATGCTGATGTTGGAATTCCATAAAACGACATGAAACTACAAATAATCATTAGAGCTTGATTAACAAAACTACCCATATTTTCTATTCCATAAAAACAACGTAACCACAAAGATCCAATAAAAAATAAAAGTGATTACACTCAGCCAAATAGGTTGTGAACGGTAGGCAAAAAATGAGGATATAAAATTGCCTATAATCCCTGATTCATCTAGTAGTGCACTGGTATTCCATGCTGGATAAATTAAAAATTCAGGTATAGAGTAATCAAACACAATTAATAAATTTACACCTTCTTCGACCCCTTTCAGTAGTAGTGATAGGGAAAGGAATAACAAAATAACACCAGTGACTTTAAAGAAAATATGCCAAGACATAAAACGGTTGGTCAGTAAGAAGGCATATAAAGTTAAACTTGCAATTAATATCCCGCCTGCTACCTCAAAAAAGAATCCTGACGCGGTAGTTGATGTAAGTGACATAATAAAACTAGAAAGGAAAACTACAATTTCACTGCCTTCTCGAGCAATCGCAATTGTGATAATTAATGTGACACCCCACCAATTATGACGATCGATTTTATTTTTAATACTTGATTCGATTTCAGACTTAATTGAACTGCCTTGATTGTTCATCCAATAGACCATTTGGATGATTAAAATACAAGCAAAAACCTCCATAAGGACCATAAATAGCGATTGACTTGTATCACTAAGAACATTGAACACTCCATATAATACTAAAGCTAATAATATTGAAACAGCTATCCCGAGGAAAACCCCGATCCAGAGAAACTTAATTCCGTTATCTGCGTCAGGATGCCGTTTAACCCAAGTATAAATGATACCAATAACTAATAGCGCTTCAAAGCTTTCACGCCAAACAACAAAAAGAACCTGCCCCATATACTTATCCTATTCTATAGCAGTTATCTCACCTTTTGGGAAAGAGAGGTGAAAATCATCAAAAAAGGTATAAGTACCAGGTTTAAGGGGTGCAATTACCAAGACTGAACTTGCCCCTGGCGCTAACACTTTTTCTTTACGCAATTGAACACTTTCAAATTCAGAGGGTTCAGTCCCTGTATTGGTTATTTTGATCCGAATAATTGTTCTTGACGGCACTTTTAACATGCGAGGAATTAGATCACCATTTTTCATTTCTAATTCAACAGTAAATTTTTCAGCAGCAAAAACGCGGGTCGGTGGTAATACATAAAAGACCAATAAGAAAAAACTTAATAGTGTTTTCATTATATTAACTTAAATAATTAATCAGCAGAAAGAGTTTTTTTGTGGTATATAACCTGTCGAATCGATTAAAACTTATTTTTTAGTATTAATAACTACCTTTACGACCTATACCCGCATATTGAAAATCCCACGAAACTTCAAACGGTTTAAACCAAGGCGCCACTCCAGTTTCTTTATCGATATGACGACCAAATGTGACTTGTTTATTGTAAGAAGGTGAGTAAATTCTGTAGGTAACACGATATTTACCGGGGCCATATAATTTGATATTTTCACCGTAGTGTGGACCATCACTAGCCACCATTGGCATAAATATTCCTGATTGCGATTGTTGTTTCACACCGAGTTTAGTAATAGTATATTCTATACTTAGATAAGGAATCCAATCACCTTCAGCAAAACCATTTGGGTTCTCTTCAACGGCGTGGATATCTGCTTCTAAATGAATATCAGCTTTGTCTGCAGAGAGGTGAGACATAGCATGATTTACTTTCGGTGTGTCCATAGTGATAGGTTGAAGATAAACACCTTGAATTTCCATCCCTTCTTTGATAATAGGCTTACCAAGAGGGTATTCTTGAGAAAATATCTTTATAGAAAACAGCAAAAATCCTAAGATAACCGTGTAATAAACGGGTTTCATTCTTATCTCCATACTATTATTTATCATTAATGTTAATAATAATCATTATTATTAATGATGTCCAAGCTAAATTTACTTGACCACTACAGATGGCAACAAAACTCAGTAGCAGCACACTGTTAAACGAGGTCTCTATCTCTGGCAGCAACAATGTTGGCGTGGTGACCGCAGAGAAAGCCGCCACCCAGTGCAAACCCGATAATGGCTCAAACGGCGTCAATACCCTTATTTTTAAATCGAATAATTAACGCAATCTTCCTCTTTTAAACTTTTTAACGCCTTTTAATGCAGAAGGGGTGGGGTTACTTTTTCTGCATTCAGGGAGTAGATATCGTGAAAATGATGACCTTTTGGCTTGCAATATGTTTAAGCAGGACGGCACAGGCATTTTGTTTTAATGAAGCAGGCGCGTTATATCAAATTGACCCAAAACTGCTCAAGGTGATTGCCCAGCAGGAAAGCAGTCTGTCTGCGAAAGCTGTCAATCACAATCGCGACAAGCAGGGACGTGTATTGAGCGTGGATTACGGGCTAATGCAGGTGAATTCGGTGCATATCCCAAAGCTTAAAAAGCTGGGCATCATCACAGACTATCAGGATTTGCTCAGCAAACCTTGTCTTAACGTGAAAATTGGCGCGTGGATACTGGCACAACATCTTCAACGATGTGGGGTTAACTGGCACTGTCTTGGCTCATACAATGCCGGCTTTCACCCACGAAGCCAACACAAACGTCTACGCTATGCAAAATTGATTTACCAAAGGTACGTTCAGTGATGCCATTCCTTCTTTTAAGTATTTTCCTGCAGGGCGCCGCCGTTGTCACCGCAAAACACTTTCTCGACAAATATCAGGAGCAACCCCTTTCAACCCTCGGTAATTTCCTTCCGGTGATAGGGGGTGTTTTTACGCTACTGTCTTTTATGTCTGCACTCGGTTGTCCCACTATAACGCATACCCTGTTTTCGTTAATATTTTACGCGTTTTTGGCCTTATTTTTCTATCTGGATGCGGCGAGTCGTTGTCTACCTCGCTGTTTCACGCTGGCGTTTGGGTTAATCGGCATCAGCTTTCGTTTTCTGTTATACCAAGAGACTGTATTACTCGCCCTACTGTCGGCGTTAAGTGTTTTTGGTATGCTGTGGGGACTGCGAACCCTTACTTTTCGTCAAGATGGCCACGCAAAGTTTGGCTTGGGTGATATCTACCTGATGGCGGGATTGGGGGTGTGGCTTTCCTTGACTATTGTCCTTTGGGTCATTATAGGCGCCGTCTTTTTGGCAGGGTTTGTTTTACTGGTTAGAAGATTAAGGTATCCAAAACGGTGGCAGCAGGATGACGACTTTCGCTACCTTCCCTTTGCTCCGTTTTTGTGTTCAGTGGTCGCGTTTTATGCGCTAAATAGCGATGTTACTTTAAATTACTGGTTCTTCCTGTAAAACTTGTGTTATAAGATTTTTATTATGTTTCTCAAAGCAGTAACAGATTAAATAATAATGAAAATAACCCACACGCCGATTAGTTATCCATCCTATTTAAATGAAGACAAAAACAAAACAGAAAAGGATGAGAATAATCCTGCTAACACCCCCTCATCTTATGAAGTAGCCCCAGAAAAATCCGATGAAGAAAGCAGAGGGAATACCGGGTTTCAGCCTGATTATTTATTGCATCAGCAGCGGCAAAAAGAAAGAATACTCAGTACAGTCGATAATCAGAAAAAAAGAGTAAAACGGGGGGCGGATGACGTTATCGTGGTAAGGGCATCGCCGGTAACCCCCTTAAATCCGTTAAGCGGTTTTTCCAGTCTGGAAAATTTATATCCAACATTTGGTAATCCCGCGTTTGATTATGCTATAAAACAAGAAGCTTTCATGAAGGGGAAGTTAAATGAAGAAGAAAATCATGCCCGCACTTTACTTAAAAAGTCTAATTCATTAGCCATCATCGGTAACTCAGCTCAAATAGCACCGGTTTTGTCTTCTGCTGGTGCCGGCAGTTTGGTATTGACCAACCCTTCAGGCGTTTCGTTACTCAACCAATTTACTAATGCGATAAATACGCTTAACGCATCGGCTTCTCGTCTGTTATCAAGTGCAGCAGCTAACCTTGCGCCATTAAGTGCGGCAGCGGACACTGCCGCGATGGCGGTATCAAGAGGGTTTGTGGTAGCCTCTATTCTTTATCCACCTAAAGCGGGAGAAGGCAGTGATTTAGCACAAGGCAAAACCCTTGACCAGTTCCTCTCTCTTTCTATCCCTGCAAAAACAATTGGCCTTAACGATAAACAACAACTTCACCAGGCCACCACCACCGGTGAAATCGCCTTACCGGTAAGGGGTCGTCTTGTGATGTCCAATGATAAGGTTGAGGTGATGGCAGTGAGACCGCAGAATGCTACCCCGGTTAAAGTCATCTCAGCGGTAAAAGATGCTGCCAGCGGATTATATGTTCATTCTCTGCCAAAGACGAATGCCCAATCCGCAAGCATTCAGGTTGTGACCGCGCCCTCTATAACATCTTCACTGGAGGGGCAGCCACCTTTAGTATCTTCCTTACCTCGGACGCCCGTTTCTGTTCGCTCACCGTTTTCAGACGCCACCCAAATTTCTGCATCAGGCGCCATCCCTTTTCAGGATGCTATTTTAGTTTATCCAGAAGCAGCAAACATGGAGCCGGTGTATGTTATGTATGGCGCGCGCAGTCAAAACACTATCGAGCAGGCGCAAAAAGGATTAGCAATTGCCAATCAGTCGCTCGCGACCCTTAACAGACAATATCAAACTGAACTTGCGGCGCTAAACAAACTTAAAGCAACACCAGAAGGTAGGACGTTATCTAATCCCGCAAAATACCCATTAACCTATCAACAATCATCCCAACAGCTTTCAAAGACACAGCGAATAATTGCCATTAAAGATAAATCTCTCGTTGATATTTTGCTTGGAAAAGGAATAAGCGCCTACTCCACTGAGGTAATGAAAAGAGAAAACAGTAAAGCTTCATTTAACAACGTGCCGGGGATTGTTATTACCAAAGATGCTTATGAAAATCTCGGACGACGTTTATTGGATACTAATAAAAAAATAAGCCAACAGACAACAAGACTGCAAACGTTCACAACCTCCAGACAGCAGGCGCAAGCACGTATAACGGCTGCTGAAGCTAAACTTAAAAATGAGTTAAACCAACTTTTAACCGCGAATCAAGGCATAAAGTCCCCCAATAACCCGTATTATCCGCCGCCGGCCACACAATTACTGACCGATTATTTAGGTTTACAGGCAAGCCCTGCTAAAACCCCACTTGATGATGGCGTGAGTCAAAAACCCCGCTGGACAAATACCACAGGGGATACGATTTATGAGTGGAACTCCCTTAACGGCAGCCTGGAAACCTATAAGCCGGGTCATTGGGAAACAGAAATAGGCAAGGGTGGCAAGGAGGCGCGGGTCTGGGTAGTAGAAAGCGTTATTAACCCCGCCACCGGACTGTATGGTATTACCTTACCTGATGAACAGGGCAACCAGGGAAGAACAATATTAATCAGCCCCATTAACGCCCCAGGTACTCAAGGACTGGGACCATTACTGCACCCTGAAAAACAACAGGTGGTAATACTTAACACCGGTAACAACCAACCTGTCAAAACCCCCATTGTCAGGGTTTATCCTAATCTCATTCCGCCTGATGTCGAAACACCGGTCACCGTGCCTCCCCTTGAAAACGGTTATCAACCCCTTTATGTGATGTTTAATAACCCTCGCTACCTGCCTGGAGTGGTGACAGGTAACGGAAAGGCAATAACTGGAATTTGGTTAGATAAAGCAGGAGACGAACTTGGCGCGCCAATACCTAGCCAGATAGCTGATAAATTAAGAGGTAAAGAATTTGCCAGTTTCGATCAGTTCCGTAAGACTTTTTGGCAAGAGGTAGCTAAAGATCCGGAGTTGAGTGGGCAGTTTATAAAAGGTAACCGAGATAGAATGCAAGTAGGTAAGGCTCCAAAATCAAGAAAAAAAGATACTGTTGGGGAAAGAAGTTCTTTTGAACTTCATCATATAAAATATATAAAAGATAATGGGGCTGTTTACGATATAGATAATCTTAGAGTGATAACACCTAAACAACATATCAATATTCATAGAGGAAAATAATGAAAGATAGTATTAGTGATTACACTGAAGCTGAATTTTTGGAGTTCATAAGGGATATTTATAAAGAAAATATGGCAGAAACAGACGATAAATTAGATTTACTACTGAGTCATTTTGAAAAAATAACTGAACATCCTGATGGTTCGGATTTAATATATTATGCCAAATCGGACTTAGAAAGTACTCCTGAAGCTATTACAAGAATAATTAAAGAATGGCGGGCTCAAAACGGTAAACCAGGGTTCAAGCCTGAATAAAGACAATAGGATTAAAATCCTATAACCCAGTTATAAACATAAATTTACCTTTTCCTTGTAATAAAGAAGAGGTTTGTTAGTTCTAATTGGGATCGCCTCAGAATTCGGAAAATATAGCACACTAAGACTATTTTAAAATAGCAGATATTTTTTGGCTTTAACTCGCAGAATTGTTTGCCGTGTGGTTTTGAATTCCAGTGCAATAGAACTTATGCTCACACCCTCCTTAATTGGGTTCTACGCCGGAGCCCCAAATAGGGGATTTCTTGTAGTTTAAAGTTTCCCTGCGGCACTCAGCGCTGCATGGAGCGTTTTAAATGGTAACATTAAGGTTGACTTGGCATCCAATAATGGAATGGCTCCATAACTGGCATACCACTGTGCAACACGTTCATTTTTGGCATCAATCACTAAGGCAACTCCACCAACCTGAGTAGCAACCAATAAGCACCTTCTTCCAGCGGCCAGCAATAGCTGACCGCCTAGCCCGAGCCCCTGAACTGAAAAGTCTACAGCTAGACGACCAAGTCGAAAGACTGGCACATCATGTCGAGCCAGACCGCGTTTAATCACCTCAGGGACATCCTCATAAGCAATGGAAGCTGGACTTAGGCAGTAGTAGCCCAATATTTTTTCATTGTGTTCGTTAACAGCAAGATAGGTTTTTGCTCCACCTTTTTCATGATTTTGCCTGGCGTGACGATATAGAAACTGATTCAACACCTCATTTCCACAGTTGAAATCACCCCGATTATGTTTTTTTCCTATTGGCTCCTCGTGCCAGATTGGCAGGGTCATGATTTTTTAGGTAAGGCAAATGCTGCAGCCATCAATTTGTCATTAGGTGCCGGAGGATTATCTAAAAGTTCCATAACATGCAAACTGTCTCTTCTGGTCAGATTCAGCCGCTCATTTTCATCGATAATCTTCCGTGCCACTGACAGCACATTGCGGAGTACAAACTCAGTCAAGTTGGTGTGTTGTAAAGCCGCTGCACGTATTAACAACGATTTTTCTTCTGAGGCTATACGTAACGACATACGATCATTATTTTCAACAGGTATTTGAGGCATAGTTAAACCCTCCTTTTTGTGCACTTTAAAAGTGTACATTAAGGTATGTGTGTTTTCAAGGTTTTATGTCAGCGCTGGATTTCCGTATTTTTTCTGGATGAACAGAGAAAGTGCCCAAAAATAACCCTTTTGGCCCCAAAATCGCGTGAACTTGAATAACGGTCAATTGTTAACAAAATGTTATATTCAAAAATTGTATTTTTCCGATGAGAAAACGTGTCTTTTTAAGCCTTTCGCGGTAATTTTTGCCTGAAAGCTAAAATCCAAGTGCCGATAACCACCATTATGTTAAATAGCATCCTATTTTAGCAAATTAAGTGTTGCCGCCTTCCTACCTCCTTTAAGTCCACTTTAAAAAACGATTCGTTATAATTACGAGGAACACCTATGTCAAAAATACATCAAAACAGAATAAAAGAAATCGACCGAGGATTTATCGCGTTGGAAGTTCTCGGCGTCCTGGTGATTATGGCCTTGCTCGCGTTGTGGGGTGCTGAAAAATACAGCGAATTTCTGGAAGAACAGGAGTGGATAGTTTCCGCTCGCCATTTCAGCGAGTTTAATGAAGCTGCGAAGCACTATATCGCTGACCATTATGATGAACTGTTAACACAACCAAAATCTACGCTTAATAATGCCCTGCTCATTAAAAAAGGATATCTCCAGAAAGGTTTTTCCGACAAAAACCCCTTTGGTCAACAATACGTCACTGGGATTGTCAGAAACAACCAGAAAAGACCTCCCGCCTTGCAGGCATTAACCTGTAGTGTTAATGGTGAAAATCTAACCGAAAAAGGGATGCGCCGTATCGCCGCTCAAATTAACGGTATGGGTGGGTTTGTGGATGAAAGAAACCTCGCCATCGGGGCTTACGGTGGCTGGATAAGCCAGCCAAAGGATTTTGGCCTTGATTGTCGATTTGGACATATTGCCATAGCCCTATCGTCAGAAATATTGGGTAGCGTGTTGCAGGAAAGCGACCGGCTGTATCGTTTTCAGGTAAAGCACAAGCCTGAGTTAAACCGTATGCACACCCATATCGATATGGGTGGTAACAATCTTAATAATGCCAATGCTGTTAATGCCAAAGAAGGGGTTTTTAGTAAAACCGTCACCGCAAACGGGGATATAAAAAGTCAGGGTGGCTGGCTGGTCACGCAGGATAATAAAGGTTGGATAAATACCAAACATGGGGGCGGATTTTATATGACGGATAAAGAGTGGATACGCGCTGTCAACAACAAAAGTATTTATACTGGAGGACAGTTAAAAGGCGGTACGGTTCGCGCAGAGGGCCGCTTATCAACCGGAGATTTTTTACAGCTCGAGAAAGTCGTCGTTGAAGGTTCGTCCTGTCCAACCAGTGGATTAGTGAGTCGGGATGCTAAAGGGGCAGTTCTTTCCTGTCAAACCGGCAGGTGGACCAAAACGACTGGACTGGGTCCTGTTTCCTATCATAAAACCAATTCAGGTGCTAAAAATATTGGCTCACACGAGTTCTGTGCGATTGCTGGATTTAACTTGCCGGGGCAATATTTTAGCAATGTCGCCTGTCATGTGAAACCAGATGAGCATAAAAACTGGATTTTATCGGGTAGCCCGCCGAGTTTTGTGCACTTCCAATGTGAAGCAATTTGCATTAATTAAAAAATTCTACGCATCCTGATTCACCCATATCAATTTATCAACGGGGAAATTAAGTTCTCTGGCAAGATTTAGCAAAGACTCCGTTTCCGCCGTCTCGAGCCTGGGTGTGCGTGAAAGCAGCCATAAATAGTTTCGACTTGGTCCTGCCACCAAGGCATAACGATATTCTGGATGGAGCGCTATCACATGGTAGCCACCATAGAACGGCCAGAAGAAAGAAACTTTCAGTGACCCCTTTTTCGGGGAACCTATAAATTTTGCTTTACCTATACTTTTTCGCCATTGATGCAGCTCGGGCAAAAATCCCCGATTAATGACTTTCACGCTCCCGTCGGGATTAAGCATGTAATTGGCGGTAACCCGTTCTAAGCCACGCTCAAAACGATTGTCTAGTCGGGCAATTTCGTACCAGAGCCCGAGATATTGATTCAAATCAAAATTTTCTACAGCTTTTACACCCTTTGGCGCCGACACGCTACAAGACAGAGATAGCAAAGAAGATATTAGTAAATAGAGATTTCTCAATATTTTCATGTCTCGTCATCCTTATAAGCATTTTGCATCAAATACGCAATCAGCGTAATTCAAACAAACCAAATAGGAAAGTTGTTATGAAAAAAACCTTTTTATCGGCTGCATGGCTATTACTTGCAGCCAGTTACCCCCTTTCTGCCCAGGAAAAAATTGATTCTGATGACCCGTGTACCGTTGTGTTGTGTATGTACGGAAAATTACAAGGTAACAATCAAAGTGAATGCAATGGCGCTGTGCGTAAATTTTTTTCACTTAAAAAATTTGGTCGGCATGGTTTTCGTCCATGGAAAACTTTTGTTAAACGGCGAGATTTTCTTGGCGGATGTCCAACAGCAGATCCGGCTGTTGTCAGCGACATCATGAAACAATTTGGCAAAATGAGAGGTTGAAAAATGAATGGAAAATTCAGTAAATCCGATAAAGAACGCTTTAATACCCGGATTGGCAGGAAGTTATCCTATGGGACTATTTGAAAACAGATAAAGTGATAGCAGATATTGGCGCAGAAATTACAGTAAAAGATCCTGATTTGTACGACCGCATCAGTAATTATGTACTTTTGCATGGAGAGGATTTGCAAGGCATGTTCAAAGATGAGAAGTACCTGTATATGTCCTGCTTTATTCGTGATGTGCGCGCTTTCAGAAATGAATTTGAGTTAGAAGAACGCCTAAAGCCTCTCTTTAGTCTCGGCAAAGGAGATGCTGATGAATTTGTGATTAGCTTTCCATCGAAATTGAATCCAGCCTAACTATGATAAGGATGATTGAAATGCTACTACATCTTTCGCCACGGTATTACTTACGCTACAGTGATGTGCAACTTGATTTGATTGATGTATCTGTACCCGAATTAAACCTCACATTAAAGGGTGGCGTTGATATTGTTGCCCGTACACCCTACCCAAATAAATGTTATCAAATTGCTTGCCGGAAAAAAGGGCGTAAGGCTATTAACGGTATTTTTATTGAAACCGATAAAAACTAACCAATTTCACCCAAATAACCCGATGGGCGGTTAACGGAGAAATTGCTACCCACAAAATACACTTTCATATTCTTGACTCAGATTTTGATGCTATCACTTCTGAAATCATGATGTGGAATGCATTTTATGACACCCCGTTTTTATCACGAAAAAGCGAAATCCATGAAAACTGGCTACCTGCAACTAATCAACCGCGCATGTTGCCGATTCTTGAAAATAAGAAAGAAAGTCAACGAGAACAACAGCGGCTAATTTATAATTTGGTTAGTGATGACGGTTTTATCAATGAAAGAACTGAATTCTTTCCAATACCCACAATTGAATCTCAACGCATTACAGTACCTTTTTAAGGGAATCAACGATTCCCTTCTCCTGATGATGCGTTCATCGCAAATGTTGCGCCTTATGAATATACGCTGAAACCCACGAGCACCGCGATATCCGAGATAGAAGCTCTGCCTGTAGCGTTGATGAAAAATCAATTAAAAAACAAAACGATAATGTTAATCATGTTCTTAATGAAATTAATCAACGAGCACCTTATTTCTTCACCAACACCAATGATTTGCTCAATAAAGCTAGGTTATTTTCAACCACGTATTTAACGAGCAATGAAAATGATTTGCGCTTTATTGACGACGAACTGACACAAAGATTTTTCTCCCTTGATTTTATCGAAAATGAAAATCAAGAAATCCAACAAACCAAATAAGAGAGAAAAAAATGAACCTATATATAGCAGAAAAGCCCGCTGTGGCGAAGGATATTGCCAAAGCGCTAGGGGGCAATTTCCAGAAAAAAGACGGCTATCTTGAGTCCGCCGATAATGTTGTGACTTGGTGCTATGGGCATTTGCTTAAATCCATTGAGCCAGAAGCGTATAATTCCACTTATGCGCAGTGGAAAGCCGAAGATTTACCCTTGCAGCTTTACCCGCTGCGCTATGAGCCGATAGCCGGCAAGGAAGGGCATACCCAAACGGTGATTAACCTCATCAAAAGGGCAGATGTGATTGTCCACGCAGGCGATCCAGACGATGAGGGGCAATTGCTGGTCGAAGAGTTACTTGAGTACGCTGGGAATCAAAAACCCGTTAAACGTTTGCTGATTAACGATAACACCGACGCTGCCGTTAAAAAGGCGCTAGCCCAACTGAAAGACAATCACCAGTTTAAAGGGGTTTACCGCAAAGCTTTAGCCCGCGCTGCGGGCGATTTGATTTACGGCTTGAGCATGACGCGCGCCTATACCATCGAGGGACGCAAAAACGGATATCGGGGTGTCTTGTCGGTAGGACGGGTACAAACGCCCATTTTAGGGCTGATAGTGCGCCGCTACCTCGCCAATCAGTCGCACACGCCAAGCTTTTACTACTCACTGGTTGGTGATTTTCTGGTGAACGGTCAACAATTTTCAGCCAACTGGAAGGTCAACGAAAATGCGCCTCAGGACGACAAGAAGCGTCTTACCAGTAAACGTTATGCTGATGACCTCGCCGCAAGATTGCGCTGCAAGGATGCCGATATAAAGGCCGCTGGCGTACAGGAGAAAGAAACCTCGCCGCCACTTCCGTTCAATCTGGTGAGATTGCAGCAGACAATGAACCGTCAGCACAAAATGACAGCCGCAAAAACACTGGAAATCACCCAGCAGCTACGAGAGAAATACAAAGCCATCACCTATAACCGTTCTGATTGTTCCTATCTGTCTGATGAGCAGTTTAATGAAGCGCCACAGGTGCTTGAGGCGCTGCAAGGCATTAGCGATTTTAACGGACTTTCACTTGTCACGAGCCAGAAAAGCAAGGCGTTTGACAGTGGCAAGGTCACGGCACATACCGCGATTATCCCGACCGCCAATGTACTGGTATTAACCGCCCTCAGTGAGCATGAACGGCTGGTTTATCTGGCTATCGCGCAACATTATCTCGTGCAGTTCATGCACAACAAGCGTTATCTGGAAGCCTCAGTTGTCGTTGAGGTTGACGGTGAAACCTTTAGCGCACGCGCAACAAAAACGGTGGATGCCGGATTTAGCGCCTTTCTCAAAGGTGACGCGTCTGACGTCAGCGATGAGGTGATGCCGGACAGCGCATTTGAGGTGCTACAGGCATTACGCACGGGACAACGGGGTAATTGTGACGCCGTCACGGTGAATGAGAAGAAAACCACACCACCGCCATTATTCACCGAAGCCACACTACTGGCAGCGCTGGTGCGGGTAGCGGATTTTGTTGAAGATGAAAAAATCAAAAAACTGCTAAAAGACAAGGATAAAGACAAAAAGGATGAGCACGGCGGCATTGGAACACCAGCCACCCGTTCGGATATGCTGGAAAAACTGAAAAACCGTCAGTTCATCCGTGAAGAAAAAGGCAAACTGCTTCCCACAGAAACTGGCGTGGCCTTTTTCCGTGCACTACCAGAGTCAGCAACCTTGCCCGATATGACCGCACTCTGGTCAGCACAACAAAGCGATATCGAGCAGGGTAATCAAACCGTTGATGAGTTTGTTAATGCACTATTCGACGACTTGCGCCAACTCGTCAATACAGTCAGCGTGGGTGAAATCAAAGGTGAAGTAAAACCCAACAGCGGACAGGTAGAAAGATTAACCACACCCTGCCCCAATTGCGGTAAGGATATTGTGGTGCGTCCCAAACTGTTTGCCTGTACGGGTTGTGACTTTAAAATCTGGGGTACAGTAGCAGAAAAAAAGCTCACCGCTAAACAGGTTGAAACCCTGATTCAGAAAGGGAAAACGGGCATAATTAAAGGTTTTAAAAGCAAAGCAGGGAAAACCTTTGATGCGATGTTGATTTTGCAAGATAAACCCACCGGAAAAGTGGGATTTGAATTTAACCGCACTGTTCCCTGTCGGAAAAGATTTTAAGTTGTTTTCTAATTAAAAAATCCCTTCCTCATCCTTTATTTTCCCTCGCGATTTTTTTGCCTCATTTTCAAAGGATGCTGTTATGTCCAAATTAAAAGATAAAGTGGTCGCTTTTCGTCTGTCTCAGGAAGATTTTGCGCATTTTGAGGAGAAATTGCTCAAATCTCAGATGACAAAATCGGCTTTTTTTCGTGAAGTATTTCTACAGGCTAACGTGAATCTCACCGTGCAATCTTTACCGTCAAAGGAATTACGACACCTCACGTTCCTCTACAACAAAGCCAGCAACAACCTGAATCAAATCGCCCATCAGGTCAATATTGCTCATCTCACCCAAAAAGTCTCTGAACGCCTTTACCGTCAGGTGAATAACGGGCTGATTGATATCAGGGAACTGCTGTTATCAGGGGTGCACGATGTTAATTAGAGTAAAAGGTTACAACGATGGCGGTAAGGAATATCTTGAAGAAGGCAAAAAAAACGGGCGGGATTTGACGCGCGAGGAATTGGATGATCGCGTTATTCTTTATGGGGATCTGGATTTAACGCAAATGATTTATCGCCAGATCCCCGATAAGGGGCAGGAACGTTACGTCTCTTTTACTCTTTCTTTTCGTGAAGAATATGTGGCTAATGAAACTTTACTCGCCATCACACAAGAGTTTAAAGATTTTCTGATGTACGCCTATGAAGAAGAAGAATACAATTTTTATGCCGAGGCGCATATTCCGAAAATCAAATTTTTGCCCGACCAAAAGACCGGCAAAATGATTGAAAGAAAGCCGCATATTCATATTCTGGTTCCCCGAAAAAATCTGTTATCCGGCAGGGAAATGAATCCTAGTGGATGGTGTGATTCCCATGTTTCCTATTTTGAAGCCTTTCAGGAATACATTAACCAGAAATACCAGCTTCAATCCCCACGTGAACATGTGCGCATCAATCCTACCAATGCCGCGGAGGTGCTATCGCGTTACAAAGGTGATGATTTTCTGAGTAAAAACCGCGATTTTAAAAAGAGACTCGTCACTGAGATTGTCGATAAAGCGATACATACCCGCCACGATTTTTATAACCTGGTTGCTGATTATGGCGACACGCGCATTCGCAATAAAGGCAAAGAGAACGAATACATTGCCGTTAAATTGCCAGGGGATACCAAGTTTACCAATTTAAAAGAAACCATCTTCCAGGATGATTTTATTGTCCGTCGCGAACTGAAAAAAACCTCACTGGATAAACAGGTTATCCAGGAGCGGTTAATGTGCTGGCCACAGCGCGCGAAAGAAATCAAATATGTCAGTAAAGCCTCATCCAAATTCATCAAACTTTACCAGTCTGCCACGCCGGCAGAGAAACGATTATTACTGGCGAAACGGCAAATTGACTTTTACGAAAAATATAGGGGGCAGCATGAGTTACACCCTGCCAAACGGCAAAACGATCACCAGCGAAGTCTTGCTGAAACTCAAACAGGATGCATTACCGCATTTGCCGATGGCCTGCAAAGTGTGTCCGGCGGCCATGTGGCAGCTCACCGGCACGGTCTCACAGCCGAGCATACGGTGTTTTTGCCGGGTGATGCACACTTTCACGTGGGACAGTCAACATCAGGACGAAGTGCTGGATTGCGATCTGATTTATCAGGGGCAGGAAGGAGAAGAAAATATACCGATGCAGACTGGTTTACCCGCATTCCTAGTCTCACCGAATCCCTCGAGCGAGCCGGATATCGAATCAGGGCAGGAATAGGAGGCGTCGACGCCGTCTCGCTGACACTTCCCCCTTATGCCCTAAATTGTCATGCAGTCGCCACCTTTGAACAGATACAACAGCGTGGCGAGCGTCTGTTCCAGCAGAAAAATGGTCAGAAAAAATCAACAGTGGTTTCATCTGTTCGTCGGGTTATGCCAAAAACAAACAAAAATGCTTCCCATGTCGCCGCCTATTTTTTACGTCGCGCAACAGAAAACCGGATTGAACCGGCTCATCGTTACGCAATCCATGCCATCGACAATCAATTTTTCACTGTTCGGCGGACCATCATGCGGGATGCGCGTTTAACGCGCAAAGAAAAAAGTCAATTCCTGTCAGTATTAACATTCGAACGCCTGAAAGCGCATCATGCCATCAGGCACCCTAATCTACCTTTTGAAATGGAGAAACCCGATATGAACAGTAAAACTGTTCGTCAATTAATTCCCTCATCCCGTACGCCGGATAATTCAATTAGCGGCGCTGTACCTGATGACAGGGCCATGCCGGCGAAATCGCGCTTTGAATTGTTTATTCGGCATTTACAGGCGCAATTAGAGAGAAAAGCGCAGATAATGAGAAACGCACAATCTCGGCGTTCGATCTTTACACCAAGCGAGCAAAGCTAAGTAAAAACGTACATTTTCTGGATAAAAAAACCGATCTCACCCTGTTTGTTGATACGGGTAATGCCATCACGGTGAGAAAAGCCGCCATGACCGATTCAGCACTCATGGTTGCCCTGACACTTGCCAAAGAAAAGTTTGGCAGCACCTTAACGATTAAGGGGAGTCAGAAATTTAAAGACCAAATAATTGAGGTGGTAGCTAAAAACAATCTGGATATTCATTTCACGGACAAGGGGATGAATCAGCAACTGGCAGCCAGAAAAGCAGAACTGGCGATTGAAAAAACAGGTCAACGGATTGAGCGGCCAAACAATACTGCTGATACAGAAAAAACAACGCCCGAGAATCAAAAAGCAGCGTCAGATGAGCCAGAAAAGGCAACACAATCAGACTCAACAGACAAGCTGAATGTTTTGAAGGCTATCTGGTTGAACACGGCGCAGCCCCTTTAAATTTAAACCCGACATGAGCAAACCGGAAGAAAAACGCAATGACAGTTATTTTGTTAAATTGCAACTTGATGATGGCAGCGTCAAGACCTTGTGGGGTGTTGGGCTGGAAGATGCCGTTGCGGGCCTTGAAACGAATGAGCCAATTCGGCTTGAAGATAAAGGCGTTACCCCGGTTAAGTGGACAGAAACGCAAGCCGATGGCAAGTCGGTGAACAAATCCGGTGAACGCCGCATTTGGCAAGCCACTCCTATCGATAGACACCATGAAAATGAAACCGAAACACCGCAATCGGACGCCGATTATGACGGGCCAGAGGTGGCCTGATCGTCGCCATTTTTCTGACAGAAAAATTAACTAGATTTTGTCTGGGGTTTCAAAGGGGACCCTTTGGCACGGTCGATTTTACAGTGGGCTTTCGCCCATTGTAAACATCGGTGACGTGCCTCTGGTTTCTTACTACAAGACATGAAGTTAGCAGATAAACAGCATTTATATAGCTAAATAATAGCAATAAGAACCGTTTTGATAGCAAAATATCACCAACTATTTACCATTAAGATAGCAATAAAATAGCGTATGGTTAGCAATTAATCGATGGCACTGACGTTTTCATGCCTATAATACTTAAATTGATTAAGTACGAGGTGGAATGATGACAAAAGATGAACTGGTAGAGAAAGTAAAACCGTTTGCCGTTGAGATGGTCAATACGCTCGCAAGTAAGCAGCATGTCTTTAATAAATATTTATCTACCATTATCGATTGCAAAAATGAGGGCGTCCCCAACAAATTAATCGTTGATGCAATCAATCTGCATTTAAATCAGAATACAAAAATAACCCTTCAATATTTTAAAAATCTTCTCTTCCGTTCTGGTTACAAAAAACACCCAAAATCTCCATTGATTAAGGATGAAATATCAAATAAAAATCCCAAAAGATTTGGAAATTTCCAAATACCGGAAGAGAAAACCTTTAAGCACAATCCGCAATCAGATAACGAACTTTTCACAAAGGAATAATAATGAACACAAAAGCTGAAAAAATGACAAATGAAAAAACCGACACCCTTGACAATCATTCGATTCATTTTGTTCTACAAGGAAAAGGCGGTATCGGAAAATCATTGATATCGTCTTCACTGTCGCAATATTTCAAATCAAAATTTGGCGCGGTAAAACCCTTTGATACCGACCAGGAAAATACAACCCTGCTTCATTACAAATCGCTTGAGGTTGAACACATCCCCTTAATGAACCAGTCGAGAGTGATCGACGCAAAAAATTTCGATGTGTTGATGGAAAAACTGATTGGATCCGATGAATGCTGTGTGATTGATAATGGTGCAAATACCTTTTCACCCCTTCTTGCTTATTTAATTGAAAATGACGGTTTTGAGATACTGCGAGAGAGCGGGAAAAAAGTCTATATTCATACCGTGATTGGGGGTGGCGACACATTGGTTGATACCGCGACTGGCTTCAATTCGATTGCAGAAGGGGTAACCAATACGCCGATTATTTTGTGGCTTAACGAACACTTCGGCGCGTTATCATTACCCACCGGTGAAAAACTCGAAGAATTGAAAGTCTACAAAAAGAATGAAAACCGGTTAGCGGGAATTATTGTTCTACACCATAGAAATCATCAAACCTTTGGGGATGATATCAAACGCATGAATGCCAATCGGTTGACGCTCACCGAAGTATTACAATCCCCAACATTTAGTCTGATGGAAAAACAACGGTTAAAAACAGTATTTAATGCTATTTTCCACCAACTCGATACCATCAACTGGTAGTTTGTTAAGAACATAAAATAGCAGGCAAAAAAATGAATGATGAACAGCGACAAAAAATAGCCATCAAAATCTATGAGTCCACGGGCGTGATGTATGACAAAAACGATCCGGTTTTTGCACTCGCGTTAATTAACGCTGAAATCAACAAAATGCTCATCTCGGATTTAGAGGATAAACACCAATGTTTAATTAACGCAATTGAAGAATTGCCGACAAAGATTGAAGCCTCATTGGAAAAGTTGATTGTCGGATTAGAAGAGGCAGAAAAAAGTTATACAGAAATTAACGTTAAGCACCGAAATATACTCAACAATCAACTGGATGAAGCCAAACTTGAGATCCGCTGCGCGATAAAAAATGAAATAACAGGTGGGATATCTGAAGCCATCAGTCATGCCAAAAAGCAACTCAATCAACTGGGAAATCAGGTAGAAGATGTTTCGACAAACTGCAGTTTTGTTAACGACAAAAGTTGGGTAGCTATTATCATCACGTCGACCGCACTCATTATTTCAATCTGTTTCAATGCGATTGCTTACATTTTTAGATAACTTTGCCATCACCGGCATTAACCATTTTTAAATTCCGCTTCCTCAACGATATTGTTCGCTGCTCGCAAGCTGCGCTGCGCCTCAATATCGTCTGTG
>NZ_CP084225.1 GCF_020268605.1 Arsenophonus apicola | reverse complement strand
ATCT
The DNA here is from genome assembly GCF_020268605.1 of Arsenophonus apicola. Taxonomy (NCBI): domain Bacteria; kingdom Pseudomonadati; phylum Pseudomonadota; class Gammaproteobacteria; order Enterobacterales; family Morganellaceae; genus Arsenophonus; species Arsenophonus apicola. The sequence goes on along the minus strand of NZ_CP084225.1, from coordinate 52,549 downwards.
TCAATTAACCAGGAGCTAAAACATGAACCAGCTTAAACAGCAGGAGCTGCGCTACGTCTTAAATAGTGACAGCTTCGCCCAAAAGACAGCTTAAAATTATCCCCACCGTGCTAATCATTGCGTTGGCAAGCCTCGTTTTATTGTTAGCAAGATAGGAATAACTCATGACTTTATTTGAATTAACTCAGTTGGTTAAGAAGCAAAGAAAAAGCAATGAGCTTAAGGAACATAACAAATATGAACATCAACGTGAGGTACTGGGGCAACAAAATGTTCCTGTTAGCTGGCAGGATTTTCGAGGAGATTTTACATGAAAATGCCGAGGCTAACGGATAAAAGGAGATGCCAATCAAAAGAAGACGCTATTGCCTATGCAATACAACAGATGGAGGCAACCAGGCAAGGAAAAGAACCATTGTCGCCATCGATGAAAGAAAAGCGTCAGGCAATGGAAATGTACGATAAAGAAGCAAAGGAGCTAGAAAAATTAATAATTCAATCCTCGCCAAATACTTACAATCCTATATATGTTCAAAATAAAGAATACAATCCTTTCCTTGATCAAGAACTAAGAGATGGACCGTTAGGTGGAAAAATAAGAGGTGATTAGATATGGCGACCGCAACACTAATACTGGGTGAGTCAGGGACAGGAAAATCCGCTAGCCTTAGACATCTAAGCCCTGAAGAAACTTTATTAATCCAAACTTTAAAAAACCTTTGCCGTTTAAATCAACTCAATGGCGAAATTGGGATCAAAAAGATGCCACAACCTCAATATTTGTCAGTGACTGTTGGCAATACATCATGAAAGCTATCGAAAAAGCCTCTAGTTACAGGAAGAAGATAGTTGTTATTGATGATTTTCAATATCTGATGGCAAATGAATTCATGCGCAGATCAGATGAAAAATCTTTCGATAAATTTACAGAAATAGGCGCTCACACATGGAATGTGATCAATGCGGCAGTAAAATCATCATCAGATGATCTAAGGATATATTTTCTCTCGCATACCGAAGAAACACCATTAGGTAAAGTCAAGATGAAAACAATTGGCAAAATGCTTGATGAAAAAATAACCGTTGAGGGCATGTTTACTATTGTACTGAAAACGGTAGTTAAGGATGGTCAATACTTATTTTCAACACAAAACAGCGGTTATGATACCGTCAAATCCCCAATGGGAATGTTTGAAACACCCGAAATTGAAAACGACATAAACGCAGTTGATACAGCGATTTGTGACTATTACAGCTTAAAAAAAACTAACATAACGGAGAAAACAGCATGAACCACAACATTATCTTTACCTACAGCGAGGAGTCAGCCTTATTAACCTATCAAGGGGGGTTCATTAATGAATCAGGCGCGTATGTGATCACAATTGCAGAGGCAAAATTAAGCAAAAGTGATAAAGGCGCTGAGTTTATTGAATTCTCAGGTGAATCGGAGGATGGCAGAAAAGTTAACTATCTGAGTATTTGTTGTAAGAAAAATGACGGCACGGTAAACCCTTTCGGTCAAAATATGGTCAATGCCATGATGGGATGCATTGGAATTCAGCGAGTAACCTCGGTTGCCCACAACAATAACCTGGTTGCGCCAGAATTCCATGGCAAAAAAGTAGGACTTGTTTTGCAAAAAGTTCTAAGAACGAAGAAAAATGGCGATGAAAGTTACAGCTTTGATATCCGTATGCCATTTGTAGCAAACACTGGACAAACGCTTTTAGAAAAAGTTGAAAACAAACCCGCACAAGCAGTTAAAAACTTGTTGCGCACTCTAAAAGATAGAGACGAGCGTAGACCAACCCATACGCCAGTAAATAATGAGTTTAATCCTTTCTAGACAAGGAGTTCCTACCATGTGGGTTTTAATCCTATCCATGTACGCCAGCCCTTACGCGTCAAATGACTTTGCAAGTGTTCATACTCAGGAATTTGACACTGAGAATATGTGCCAATTCGCCGCTAAACAGTTTGAGCGTGAATTTGAAACTTTCAAGGATATCAACGCAAAAGCAATTTGCATTAAGAAATAATCCAATGTTAAAAGGTTCAATCATGAAACTTAACATCATTAATTTACTAATCACAACATTTTTGTTTATCGGTGCAGCGTTTGCCTTTGAACTCATTGTTGGACATCTCGCGCACGCCGATGCCGTCATTGACCCGCAAATCAGGTTTAAACGTGGTGAATTAGGCAATATTCATTTAGGCGGACAAGAGCTACTGGTTATTGGTGTCATGCTGGTGCCAGCACTTATGATCATTTTGGGGGTGTTCCTTGATACCTTGAAGAAGTAGTTGCAACACAAGAAATCTTTACCCACCTAACCTATTCCACTTAATCAACTAAGTATGCATTCATCAATTAACTTTGAGGAATCATTATATGCAAAATTTAATCAACATCGAAACAAAAAATATCAATGGTGAATTAATACAGACGGTTAATGCGCGAGATTTACATTCATTTTTGGAGATAAAAAACCATTTTAAAGATTGGATAAAAGACCGCATTGAAAAGTATGGATTCATTGAAAACGAAGACTTTGTGACTTTTGCGGAAAAAACCGCAAAAGGTAGACCTTCGATAGAATACGCAATCTCTATCAATATGGCGAAAGAGCTATCCATGGTTGAGCGCAACGAAAAAGGGAAACAGGCCAGACAGTATTTTATTGAATGCGAAAGAAAAGCATTGGAAGCTGTCAACCCTGTTGAAATACTAAATAATCCATCAGCAATGCGAGGGCTGCTACTCAATTACACAGAAAAAGTTATTGCACTAGAACACAAAATCGATGAAATGAAACCGCAAGTCGAAGCACTAAAACGAATCAGTTATTCAGAAGGATCGCTTTGTATCACTGATGCGGCAAAATCACTCCAAATGAAACCCAAGGCACTTTTTTCATGGTTACAAGGACATGATTGGATTTATTGGCGTGTTGGTGGAAAAAGTTGGGTTGGCTATCAGGATAAAATCAAGCAGGATTTAATTGAGCACAAAGTGACTGTCGTTGCTAGAAATGACGGTTCGGAAAAGTTAACTGAACAGGTAAGAATTACGCCAAAAGGACTTGGAAAATTATCCATTCTTATTAGTGAATAATGCTACTAAAAAAGACACGCGCAAGGCGAGCCAACACCAGGGAAAATGTTGTGGATACAAACACAACAGCAACAATCTTACCACAGATAATTCATAACTGATCATATTTCAACACATAACAATGTGTGCTTAGGCTATCTGTTTTTGAATGAGGATAAATAAACATGATTACTTTAGCGGAATGGAATGCAAGGAGGGATAGACCAAGAAGAATGGACACAGTCAGGGGTTGGGTTAGAAATGGGCTAATTCAACCTCCCCCCATCAAGGATGGAAGAGAATATTTAGTTGAAGAGTGTGCAATCAAAGTTAACAGCATTAACGAAGTTAGTCATAAAAGTATGTTGCTGCAAAGGATAGGCCATGACCAGAATCAGAAAAACAAAAAATCGGGATTTGCCCCCTAACCTGTACAAAAGAAACGGGTATTATTCCTATAGGGACCCACGTACACGTAAGGAATACGGTTTGGGTAGAAACAAAGCCTATGCAATTAACGAGGCTATTAGTGCAAATCAGTTATTGATGAAAGCAGAGAAAGTAAAGCCACTAACAGAAAGGATCGACGGACAGGGAACTGTCTATTTTCATGAGTTTTTAGATAGATATGAAGAAATATTGAAAACAAGAGGATTAAGAGAGAAAACATTAAAAGACTATAAGCAAAGAATAGGTGTGATCAGAAAAGGATTTGTTAATGCGCCGATTCAAAACATAACCACAGAAACAGATTGCGGATTTTCTTCAGTTATCAATTAATGAAGAAAGAATGACAACTGCGAAACTAATGCGCAGTTTATTAAATGATTGTTTTAGAGAAGCAATATCATTAGGACTAATAGAAATAAATCCAGTGACATCAACAAAGACGCCAAAAATAAAAAATTCAAAGAGCAAGATTATCTTTAGAAGATTTTAATACTATTTTAGGTTTAATAAATAATGACCATCATTGGTTAACTCATGCTATGAAATTAGCGCTAGTTACAGGGCAAAGAGTATCTGATGTCTCTAAAATAAAATATAAAGATATTCATGATGGGAAATTATGGATAATCCAACAAAAAACAGGAGCAAAAATAGCAATCCCTCTTGATATTGAACTTTACGGAATTAAATTATCAAAGACTATTGCAGATTGTGTGAATAATTCAGAGTTTGTCATTAACAATAATGGAAATAAAATTACAGTAGAAAGAATATCAAAAGAATTTAGAAGGTTCAGAGATATTTCTCAATTAAATTGGGTAGGTGAGCCACCCTCTTTTCATGAAATTAGAAGCTTATCTGCTAGACTCTACACTGAAACAATGGGTAGCAATTTTGCGCAAAAGCTGCTAGGACATAAGTCGGCCACAATGACAGCAAAATATCAAGATGATAGAAATAATAGTTGGATTGAGATTTAAATTTTAATGGATGAATAGTGACTTATAGTGATAATTTTGTTTTATCATATTGATTTTTAAGGATAATTAATAATAGCAACTAATAACGCATTAGATGACTTTAAATACAAAAAACCATAAATATCAATCATTTATAAAAATATAGCTCACTTAATATACATATTTACACGTAAAAACAAGCGATTTCACTCACTATAAATCAATTAGTTACGGCTTATAGTGAGTTCTAATTTTAGCTCATTTCGGCTAAAATCTCAGTCTAAATTCACACTCATTTTCAATTCCAAAAACACCCTAACCATTCGTTTAACTACGATTACAAAATACCCATTGACGAAAGAAGAAATCATGCGCTATAGTTTGTGTGCATCTGCAAAATCAGATGTCGGGTTTGACAGCCCAAAAGCTTAGGCGCACGACGCCATTAAGAGGCGTTTTTTTATGCTCAATTATGGTGGATCGTGCGTGGGAGAGTATAATCTCTGCCGGATCCCTAAGCTCCGGTCTGTCAACCCGCGTACGGTCTACCGCCCATCGTTTGACAGCGATTTTGGTAGGCTCCATAAAGCTTAGGAGTCAAAATAATGAAAAATTTCGGTCCTGTTTTATTTAATTTTCATAATAACAATGTTCGTGTTTTATTGATAAACGATCAACCTTGGTTTGTTGCATCTGATATTTCAAATTCCCTTAATTATCTTTCAGCAAAGGATATGGTACGTAACTTAGATGATGACGAAAAGGATAGGCATATTGTGCCCACCCTTGGAGGTCATCAAGAAATGTTAATAATCAATGAGTCTGGACTATATTCATCTATACTGCGTAGCCGTAAGCCAGAAGCTAAGCTTTTTAAAAAATGGGTAACAAATGAAGTCCTTCCATCAATCCGCAAAACGGGTAAATATGAGCACCCAAAATACCAACCCGAAGCTCACGAAAAGTTCAGCAGCAAAGATACCCAAAATCTCGCCCGTATCATTGCACTGATGACACAAAACTTTCGTTTCAAACAAGCATGGAATAATGCTATCTGGTATGCATTGAGAGAAGTCACCGGCATTCCCTCACCTTATCCAATGGAAGTCAGACTGGTCCCTTCTATAGCTACAGAGTGTGAACGTATCTGGCATGTCACGGAAGCGCTTCAAGATGTAATAGCCGATGCAGAGAAGTTAGCAATTAAACGTATTATTCGCAAACGTGAAAATGCAGATAGAGTTATCACTGAGATTGAAAATTTACTATCTCAGACTACACAGGATAACCAGCTAATGCTTAATGGGGCGCTATCAAACTGGCATAAAGCGGAATTGACCCATTTCCTCCAACGCTGCTAATAGGATGCCCCTGTCATGGGGCTATTAGTTTTGCGCATGCTGCCGATTCCAGATTGAATCAACGGGCATTTCTACACGGATATCTAGCCATGTTGAAGGTGGAATATCAACTTGTTCACCGTCAGCGTAATAAACTGGTTTTTCGTTAATAATTTCTTTAACTCGCCAATTCTGAAAATCTTCTGGCAAATGACTGTGCTGACGGTGGAATGTTTGTATTTCAATATTACCGTCAGGTAGGATTTTATCTTTAATATAAATAAGCTCCAAACCATTATTATTTTTAGGTACTGATGCGCCGGAGTTTGTACCCCATCCACCATCCGAGTTATAGCCCATAACACCTGAGATGAAATAGACTCCTAATCCAGTTCGCTGGACATTGACTCCTGCTGATTCTTCGTTAGTTTCAAAGCTTCCGGATGGATGGATTTTGACTATTGGCGATGCTCTTTTTAAAACCCATTTGCATCAAATGTTGTATTTGCTTTAGTTAAAATATTTACCCATGCAGACCATACGTTTTTTTTCTTAATGCGCAACTTCAAGTCATTAGTTAAATTTTCCTTTCCTATTTGAAAACAATAATTATCACCATTGGACTGTATGAAATTTGTTCCGCCTGCGCCACTCGGTACACCAGTAGCATTTCCATTAGCACTATAAAATCCTGCTTCAAGTGTTACATTTATATCTTTAAGGGAGGCTGGATTAACAATACCGATGCCAAAATCTCCGACATGCATCAATGTACCGTTCTTATCTTGAAAAACATGATCAGTAACATTGTTTGCATTCTTTGCTTTTATTTTTCCTGTGTTTAATTGCACATCGCCGGTTATCTGACCGCCAGTTTTATCATACTTTTTATCTAAGTTTTCGCTAATTTCAGTAACACTACTCGCATCAGCTTTTCCTTCTACTGCTGTTTTATCTCTTCAACACTACTCGCATCAGCTTTTCCTTCTACTGCTGTTTTTATCTCTTCAACACTACTCGCATCAGCTTTTCCTTCTACTGCTGTTTTTATCTCTTCAACACTACTCGCATCAGCTTTTCCTTCTACTAACTCTTGTAGTGCTTTAATCGACTCTAACTTGACTGTTTTACCGCTCGGTAACGTTATTTCAACGACACCGTTGTCCCCCATCCAGGTATCCATGTTTTGCAGAAAGTAAAGGATGTAAGTGTTAGCTGCAACTAGTGCTCTTGCCGCATCAGAATTATTATTGGGTTCAGTGAGATTAATGCTGTAAGTGGTATCTGTTGCGCTAAAAGTCGGCTTATCTGCTAACGTTAATTCAGTGTCACTATTAACTGCCAATATCATGTAAGGATAGTTTATATCGCCGTTTTTAATCAGCATTAACATGCCTGGTGATACGAGTGGATTATTACTATTCCATTTCGTGCCTGTGCCTTTGACAACAGAAGACCCTGACGCGGTTGTAATTGTGCCTGTGTTGTATATCATGTTACATATCCAAATATATTTAGAAAAAGGAAAGTCTATGAAATCAGTTTTGATCTTGTTAATAGCGTATTTATACCACTCTTTTTGCACTGCCATTGAAGTTGACTACCCAGATAGAGCATGGCATTTAAACCAGAATGGATATGTTAAGGTTGTTTACGATATTGACGAAAATGGCTCAGTTGAGAACATAAAGATTTTAGAATCTAAACCAGCATTTATGTTTGATCAGGCTGTGAAAAAAGCTTTATACAAACAAAGATTTGAAAAAAACAAACCAAAAAAAATTTGTTAATTTAACTGTTGTTTTTGATAAAAAAGACATTAGTAATCGTAATTACTAGCTTTTATATAGTAGTAATTGTTAGAGTAAAATTGATCATAACCTGAGCTAGATGAATTAATATTGTCAACTATGTATGATGATATAACATTTCCATACGCCTTCCAGGCGTTAGTAATCCATATATAGACTGGGGGTTTACTGGGGATAAATCCTGCTGTGTAGGATGCAGAAAAATAAGGCGCAACTGCACAAGTAAATCCTACATCAACCTTGTAATTACTATCGTTAGGAGCTACTCCAGAATAAACTTCTAAAGGTATCATGTCTCCAGTCCAAGTTAGCTCTCCTTTCGCATTAAAGTATTGAATACCCCAGTCTGAACTTACATCTTTAGGGACAAAATTACTAAATATGTAAAACCTTATTTTCACTGATTCCGTTGTACCTTTTGCATTTCTTGCGGCTCTTATTTCTAAGCTCCATTGCCCATTACTATTGAGTGGCACTGCTGCTACTCCTATTTTGTCAGAGAAGACACGAGTAAAAAAAACAATGGGTCTATTATTTGGTATTTCTGTTTTTATAATTTGACCGAATGTGCCAGTTGTAATAGTCAAATCAACGCGTTTTACTAAATTAAGGGGCGTTACATCAGGCGATATCCACACTGTGCCTTTTTCTGAAATTATCTTTCCTCCATACATAATTTACTCCGCAATAACCAATAATGGTCTTTCTTCTGATGTGTTTCTGTAAGTTATTTTATTTCCTTTTATATCTGCTTCAGTTTTTTTAGCGCTACCATCACTAAAAGTATTTGAATGCAAGACTTTAAGGGATCGATTTTCTGGTATTGTGTATGTCTTTTCGCCATTTCCATTTGTTATAAAGTCTAAAAAGAAAACTGGCACGACTAATGTCTCTATGTTAGCACCATTTTTAAAAAAACTTGGCAACCAAAATTACTCATAACTTACCTATCCTCACTCTTAGCGCACCAGATCCATCAAACACATCAATTTTATTATTATTAATAACCATCCGACCCTGCCCTTCTTCATAACTATTCATCTCCATAATCCCATTAGCAAAATCAATTTTATTCCTTTTTTGTCTTTCTCATAATTATCTGATTCTAACGACTCTACTATTTTGGCTCTTGTGATTGCTCCATTTTTAATTTTTGCATTTGTTATCGTTCCATCACCAATAAAAACTGAACTCATAACAACCTGACCGTTTTGATGGCAAAACCGGCTCCATCTTGCCATTGGCCGGATTGTATACGATGAATGTTTGGGCGCTAAAGCCAATCTGTGTACTAACTTTACCGTTTTGAGCTCAGCGCCAATCACCATTCCTGCATCATAAGAGACGCCGTCATAGTGAATCTTGACTAACGATGTCCAAGTTGCAGAAGCCTCACCCTTTTCATGTCGTACTTAGCTTGTAGTGAATTCTGAGCGGCTGCCCATGACTTATCCGCTGTCGCTCTGACCTGATGGATAGACTCGGCTAAGGCTTTAGTCTCGGTTACCACATAATTATCAACCCTGACAATTTCCGCTTTCATTTTGCCGTTTTGACGCATGAAATACTGCGTATTGCCGTTGAGTCCCTTCGCGTTTTCCAGTATCGCTTCTGTGCTACTGTCTATCCCTTTCTTTAACTGCTTAATCGCTTCCGTATCGTTAATTTTTTTGTCTATTTCATCAATGATACTGCTAGCATCAAATTCTGCCTCACCCCGCACAAATTCTGTCCACGGTGACTGGTTACCGGATTTATCAACCAGTCTTGCGCGAAAATAAAAGTCTGTCCCTGCGGCCAACCCTGACATTTCATGGCTTTTTGAAGGATAAGGTATATCAGCCAGTAACATCAAACCTTCACCGTCATTGGTTTCGCTGTACTGAATCTCTGTTTTAACGTGTCTTCCGTATTTTCGTTAAATCCCCAGTCTAATTTTATCCCAAACACCAATGTGGAAGCCCTGAAGTTAACAGGTGCAGGAGGTTCGCCTTCCTTACCTTTCAGTATTGTCTCAGGAGCATTCGCCCAGATAGATGAGATATCCGATGAGTTTATGGCTCTTACTCTTACCTGATAGCGTCCGGCATATATCCCTTGAACTTCAAAACTCGGTGTTGACGTTCGAGGTATACTTACCCAGTTATTATTCCCTCTTCGCCATTGTGCCTCATAGGCAATCGCATTTTCTGTGGCATCCCAGTCAACTCTTAACGTTGTAACAGCAATCCCTTGATTGATATGGGTATAAGCAGAGATATGTACGTTCTTTGGAGGTAATTGGACACCAGGGGATGACAGTAATGGGTCTTTTATCAATCCTGGCTCCAGCATCAATATGCGCATATTTATCTGGATTATGGAAAGTCCCCGTGATGGTATAGGTATTATCGGCATTGTCCTGAATGCTAATTACGCGATAAAGCTGAATTGCCAGGTCGTTGGCATCTATTGTCCAAACCGCATTTTTTTCAATGGGTTGAGAATAACGGGCTGTTACAGTGATAATATTGTCGTTAACCGTCTGGACTGTTCTTGCTTCTGATTTTCCATCAGGTAAGTTAATGATAAGTCTGTCACCCGATTTAATATCTGCCTTCCTGTCGAGCGTAATTTTTCTCTCATCAACAGATGAAATCCTGCCACCAATAATACGGCCAGCAAGATTTGCGTCTGCCACGCCAATAATCTGCCCAGGCGTTGGGATAGCACCTTCCAGCCCAGTTGAAAAGGTTATCGTCCTGTCATAAGCATTCGTTAATAATATCCAGCGTCCGCGTCGGTTTGCTTCTGATTGTCGAGTGCAACCAATCGCCGAAATATCCGTTTTACGCACACCATAACGACGCTGCAGTTTGCTATCAGAGACCGCCTCAATAGCATCATGACTGTGATTATCGGCATCCGAATAGGAAACCAGTACCTGCGTATAACGGTTTTGCTGACTACCGCCTGAATAGGTCACCTTTCCATCGACGATATTTGCTTGCGTGAAAATCCGAAAGATATCCGATGGCATATCAGCCACCGCTTTGACAGAATTATCCGCCCAAAACGTCATACCCCTAAAAATACCCGCAATATCACGCAATACCTGATAAGCCGATTCCTGAGACTGAATATAAATATCACATAAAAAACGAGGCTCTTTACCTGAACCACCCTGACCGTCAGGGACGTATTCATCGCAATACTGGGCTATCTGGTATAAATCCCACTTATCTATCTGTGTGCTATTAATCCGTTCTCCACAACCGTAACGGTTATTTAAAACCAAGTCATAAAAAAATCCAGGCTGGATTGTTCGTCGCGGCTAGCTTGAAAGTTCCATTCCAGACACCCGAATAAGTTCGGTTTACAGGGTCATAGTTTGAGGGTACTTTTACCAGTAAACCACCTTTGGGACGCAAGCTGACTTTGGGGATGCGATTATTAAATTGTCTTGCGTCAAAGGTGATAAACAATAAAGCGGTATTAGGATATCTTAATTTTGCGTCAATCACCTCAGTAATGGCTGCAACAACCACTTTATCGGCAATTCGCGCCGTATTTTTGTTAGGAGTGAGGCGACGAACACGCAATTGCCAGCCGGTTTTGGCTACAGGCAAATCGATACGGTGCGTCCGCTGATATTCGCTGGTTGTTTTTCCATCAAAGGCAGCCCGCAACACTTCTTTGTAGCCACTCCCATCCGCTGACAGGTCAATGGCATAATCAATACGGTAACCGGAGGTATCGCCATTATCGTGTTGTTCTAGAAGTTGTGGTACAGAGAAACGTAACCGAATAGCTGACAGCTGGATATTATTTATCGACCTGATATACAGTTGTTCATCTTTTAATTCCCTGCTTATGCTAATCTCATTGTCAACTGACGGAATGCCTTTGATGTATTCTTGTTGCTCACTGCCCGGTCGAAACTCCCACGTCACGCCCTCGAAGTTTTTACTGCCGTCAGCATTACCAATAGGCGTACCATCAAGAAAAATACGGGTAGCATCTAGTCCGCCAGCAATTTCTCCCTCAGAGATAGCAAAGAGTAATTTTGCGGTTGATTCTGATAGCAAGCTATCGGGTGACTCTACGGGGTTATGCCCACCGCCATCACCACCTTTTGCCCCAAAAATAAGGTTTGTCATATTTTACCCATAGAAAAAGCCGCCTCAGCGACTCAAAGTTCTTGATTAATGCTATCTTTGGTCTTCGGTGTAAATCCCTGCGGATATAATTGCCCCACCTATCTCTTTTCTATCCAAGGTATACAGCAACGGCACTGGATTACCCTGGGCAGTCGTATTCACTGCACCACCAAACGCATAAGACGGTTTATTATCGGCATCCTGACGAACCGAAGCTCCTGGCGGTTGCGGTGACAACATTTGTGCTATACCGCCTAATGCCATTGATGCCCCACCTAACGCTAAAGCACCGCCCATAAAACCGCCTGCCCCAAAGGCTGCCCACCCAACAGGCCCCAACATCATTGCTGCGCCTATCATGGCTACCCCTAATATAGTTTGGAACAGTCCTCCGTTTTTGCTTCCCTTAATTATCGGGGCAATACGAATATCCTGTGTTGTATCAAGGTGAAACTCATCTTCGCCGATATTATGCTTTCCCTTGAAGACCGCAAACTCGACGCCTCTCAAATGGGCATCAGCCAGATAACGCTCAAAACCTGAGTAAAGCACACATAATGCTTTAATGGCTTCTTTTGGGGAGCTGATGGCCAGTTGATGGACGCGTCCATATTTTGTGCCCAGTTTTCCATATAACCTGACGGTTCTCAGTTCACTCATGCCCATTCTTTCCTTCTGACAATCTTGACGGTTCGGTCACGCCAGTAATCACTGTAGGGCGTGACACGGCTTAATTGCCCGTACAAATGATGCAGTAGCATGCCGTTATCCAGCAAAATACCTGCATGATTGGCGACATCAGACTGAACCTGCATAATGACCACATCACTGACTTTGGATATGTCATTAATTTCAACAAAACCTTCTTTGATGAAATTCTCCATATAACGATTTTCACCTTGCTCCCACCAAGGATAAGTGACACTATAATTATTCAATGTAATACCGTGTTCTTGCCGAAAATAATCAACAATCAGCGTCCAGCAATCGGAGTAACCCAAAACAAACGTTCTTCCCGTTAATTCACGCTCACCTCTTGGTTGAATTATACGCAAATCCCCCTCAGGCCACGACACAATTACCCACGGTAATTCACTAGCATCGCATTGCAGATTATCTATTTCACTTGGGTGTGTTGTCACGCCATCGCCACAATGAGAATGGACGATAGCAACCGGCAGTCCCCAGTCTTCCGCATTGGCATAGTCTTCTGGTGATAATTCGAATTGTTCAGTGGGATTTGCAGCAAGATTACGGCAAGGAAAATAGCGTTTCACACGACTCTTTTGGCAAATTACCCCACAGGCTTCCTGCGGAAATACCTTTTTAACGTGGTTGAATATTGCTTCAGTAAGACTTTTTGTTATCATCTTATCAAACCTGCCGCAGGGAATCCGCCAAAATCCAAGGGCACATTTTCACCAAATCGTTTTTTACAATCGCTCATCAGACCACCACAAACATCTAAGGCGGGGTCATCCACCGAATTGCCTTTCTCATCAAAATAGCGTTTACCATTATAGGCACACCCATTACCTGAACGATACCAACCCCGCATGCACCAGTAACAGAGATTATGAATTTGACGTACTGGCAACATAACGCCTTGTAAATCAAACGGGCAAGCCAGTTCAAACTGAATAATTCCCCCCGCTTCTTCATGACTTTTTCGGTCAACATAAAATACTTGCTTAAAGCATTCATCAGGATTCTCAGTAGGATTATCATCAGGGAAATTTTTCCTATCCAGATAATGCGAAAAGGTCTCATAAATGGTTACTTTTGCCTGAACCATATCATCAAATTCCAGGCACAGTGATGATATCAGACTATCAATATTACCCACTTTCAGTATCGGTCTGGCTTGGCTGCCTTCACTACTTTTTGATAAACCCGAAATTTCATAAGGCCATGCGCCATATTCGTTACCTTGCCACCAGATAGGCTTCGGTTTTAATTTATCTTCTGCCTTTTCAATTTCCTCGGGTGTGTAACGAAGGTTGTAAGCATGAAAACGCAAAACAGGGCCACCAAATGCATTGCCGTCTACTTCCACCAACTGGATTTTTTCACCGGGTTCTAATTTTTGCACATCTGAATGGATTATCATCAATAATGCCCTCTGGAAACCTTGCCCTTCAGGGGGAGGAGGAAAGAGGGAACTAACATTACTTTTACTATATACATTTACAACCTCACATATTTAATGTGATAATGTGAATATGAAGCGCGCCTATAAATATCGGTTTTACCCAACATCTGAACAAGTTGAGCTTTTAGCTAATACGTTCGGCTGCGTGCGTTTTGTCTATAACTCAATTCTTCGCTGGCGCACCGATGCCTACTACGAAAGAAAAGAAAAAATTAGCTATATTCAAGCCAACGCACGATTGACTGCCTTAAAGAAAGAAACGGATGTACAATGGCTTAACAGTGTTTCTTGCGTACCGTTACAGCAGGTTTTACGACACCAACAAGCAGCTTTTTCTAACTTCTTTTCAGGGCGCGCCAAATACCCGACCTTTAAAACCAAACACCACAAACAATCTGCTGAATTTACCGCTAGTGCGTTTAAATACCGTGACGGCAAGCTGTACATAGCGAAAAGTAAAGAACCTTTAGATATTCGCTGGAGTCGAGAACTACCTTCAGCACCTTCAACTGTTACCATCTCTAAAGACGCATCTGGACGATACTTTGCGTCCTGTTTGTGTGAATTTGAACCAATATCACTACCTGTTTCTGAAAAAATGACAGGTATTGATATTGGCTTAAAAGACTTGTTCGTCACCGACACCGGATTAAAAACCGGCAATCCCCGCCACACCACTAAATATTCGAAACGATTAGCTTTACTACAACGCCGTTTGAGCAAAAAGAAAAAAGGTTCAAACAATCGTACTAAAGCACGTTTAAAAGTTGCAAAACTCCATGCGAAAATAACTGATTGCCGACTGGATAACTTGCATAAGCTATCCCATAGACTGATTAACGAAAACCAAGTTGTCTGTGTTGAATCCCTGAAAGTAAAAAACATGATCCGAAATCCTAAGCTATCTAAAGCGATAGCTGACGCAAGTTGGGGCGAATTTGTTCGCCAAATTGAATATAAGGCTAATTGGTACGGGCGCACTATTGTTGCCATCGATCAGTGCTTTCCTTCGTCAAAACGCTGTAGCGATTGCGGATATACACTATCTAAATTAGCGTTAAATATTCGGTCGTGGCGCTGTCCTGAATGTGGCGTTAATCATGACCGAGATATTAACGCTGCTAAAAACATAAAAGCCGCTGGTCTAGCGGTGTTAGCCCTTGGAGAGCCTATAAGCCCTAAATCGCTTAATGCGGCTTAGGTTAGGCTCTGTGAATTGGGAATCCCCTTCCTTTAGGTAGGGGAGCAGTCAAGCTGAGAAAGCCTCCTCAAACGTGGCTGATATTTTCATGACATCACGCGCAACCGGAGTCATCTTGATCGAATCAGCTTTTACCCGATACACTCCCTTGACACCAAAAGGGGGAATCCAGATAAAAGACTTTGAAGTGTGTTGGCGAATAAAATCAAAGATAGGCATCACTTCGGCTTTTTTACCTAAATAAGAAAATGGCCAGGATTGCGATTCGGGATGAATGCCATCGGCTGCTACCTGTTTGTAACCATCACCAAATTCAACTTCTTTGATTCGGTGCCTGTACTCGCCCGTTGGGCTGTCTTGTATCTGGGTTCGCCATCTAAATTCATCCATTAACTTGACTCCATAAAAAAAGGCCACCTGAGCAGTGACCTGTAAATTATACGATGATTGATTTGTTACGTATTACCACTCATTGTGCAGTGACAACAGTTTATCCTTACGAATAATTAAGTACCCTGCACGATGAGCCAACTCCATCTTAACCTCCAAAGGGTACTCCCACCGACATAAGGTGGGAGGGGAATTTGGTCGGGCTTGAAAAGCCCGAAGAATGATCAGCCACGCTGATTTTGAATGTATTGCTTAACAACTTCCAGCGGTGCTCCCCCGCACGAACCTGCAAAGTATGATCGAGACCACAACACTGGCTTGCCGTAAGCCCCACGCAAGTCTAGAAACTCATTACGCAGACGACGAGACGTTACCGCTTTCAGCGAGTTTACTAGTACTGACAACTGCACTGTGGGCGGGTACTCGATCAGCATATGAACGTGATCGGACTCTCCGTTACTTTCCTTTAAATCAGCCCCAAAGTCGCGACACACTTCACCTGCATACTGATGAAATGCTTTGTAGTGCAAGCCACTGAGTACTTTCTTTCGGTACTTAGTCACAAAGACAAGGTGAACATGTAAAAGAAACGCTGCATGTCTTGAACGGTTGATTTTATATTTTTGCATTGAAATTAACCGGATATACGGTAAGATAGTGAGATAATTTACTACACACTGAGTAATAATGCTAATTCTAAAAGCCTACAAATTCAGACTCGAACCAACCGAAAACAGTCGCAACGTTTGCGGCAGTTGTGCGGATGCGCTCGTTTTATCTGGAATTACGGGCTAGCAGAGACGCAACGCATTATTGAATCCGGCGGTAAACTACCGTCAGCGTTTGAACTAAATCGGATGCTCACAGAATGGAAAAAAAAGCCGGAACATTCCTTTTGCAAGAAGCCTACACGGATAATCTTCAGCAGAAACTCAAAGATCTGCACGGGGCATGGAAACGCTGCTTTGATAAAAAACTGGCAGCAAAAGCTCCTGTATTTAAAAGGAAAAATGACGGGCGTGATTCAGTTCGTTTTGTTAATTTTGATAAATATTGTCAGCTCGATAATGGCAGAGTGAGATTACCGTCAGGTTTGGTATGGGTAAAGTTCCGGCAGTCGCAAAAGCTGTACGGTAAGATTAAAAACGCAACCGTTAGCCAACATGCGGGACACTGGTATATATCGTTTCAGGTCGAACTGGAAATGGACATTCAGCCTCATTCGTCAGCAACAATGATTGGTTTGGATGCAGGTGTAACCAGACTCGCCACGCTGTCAGACGGCACAGTGTTTGAACCTGTAAACAGTTTTAAAACCAACCAAAAAAAAGCTGGCGAAATTCCAGCGTCAGTTAAGCTGTAAAGTTAAATTCAGCAATAACTGGAAAAAACAGAAGCGAAAAATCCAACGTCTCCACTCGCATATAACCAATATCCGCAAAGACTACCTTCACAAAGTCACCAGTGAAATCAGCAAAACCACGCGATGATCGTCATTGAGGACTTAAAGGTCAGTAACATGTCGAAATCGGCAAAAGGTACACAAGAGCAGCACGGACGGAATGTCAGGGCAAAATCAGGACTTAACCGTTCGATACTGGATCAGGGTTGGTATGAAATGCGCCGTCAGCTTGAGTACAAGCAGCTATGGCGCGGTGGTCAGGTATTAGCTGTGCCTCCGGCATATACAAGTCAACGGTGTGCATGTTGTGGTCATACAGCGAAAGAAAATCGTCAATCACAAAGTAGATTCGAGTGCCTTGAGTGCGGGTATACAGAGAACGCAGATATCAACGGAGCTCGTAACATTTTAGCGGCAGGACATGCCGTGTTAGCCTGTGAAGTGAACGGTGCAGTAATGCCGTCAGCAGCAGGAACCAGGCTTCTGAGCGATCAGATAGTCTCCGACTAACGGGAATCCCCCTCCTGAGTCACGAAGTGTGAAGGTGGGGGAGGATGTCAATAGCATAAACTGTTGCAATTCCTTCAGGGTCTGGTTTTGTAGTATCCGCTTTCTCAGTTAATTCCTTCTCTCCGCCAGACTTCACATTCAAATAACCAAAAGAGAGCGTACTCTCACCGGCTTTTGCTAATACCGCGCCAGAAAATAGGGTTGGGATTAAAAACAGTAACGTTTTTTTCATTGTTTTTCCTTTGATTTTACGTTTGGCCAATACTGACTTAGTCTAAATTGATGCCAAGCATAACAAAAGTGAAATTTTTTCCTATCAAAAATGCGCTCATCGATTAATACCCCCGCCCATTGACTGCCTTGATAATTTTATGCAAATCACCTCCATCTCGACTCTCTGCCACTAAGACCGATTTGATTTTCTGGGTTAAGGATTGCTCCGCTGCGCGCATATCGACATTGGAAGGGCTGGACTGCTGCGGTTGACCGTCAACATGAATACCGCCTAAATTGACATTAACACCGTTTGTTACGGGTTGCATGCCGTACATGGGCGTTGAAGATGTGCTCACATATCCGCCAGACGCATAACCTCGCTTACTTCCATCCATCAGGCGATACAGGTTAGCGATACCTAACCGCTGAGTCGCTTCTTTGGTAAATACAAATTCCCCACCGTGAACGATACCTTTCGGGTCATATTTACCCCCACCGCCCACATATCCGCCTGATGAAAAACCAAAAATATTAGCAATCGCTCCTCCAACTCCGCCTGTTTGTCCACCAAAAGCCGCTTTCATCGCCTGAAGCATCGCCATTTGCGTCATTAACTTCACAATCATCTCAAGTAATGATTTAGTGAAGTCAGCAAAATTAGCCTTCCCCGTCACTAAAAAATCCGTCAGTGATTGACTCATTCCCTCAAAGGCAAATTTGGTAACATTAGCGACATTGCCATAAGCATCCCTCGCTTGTTGTTCGAAATTTGAAAATCCTTGCTTAATCCCTGCTTCCCAGTTTTTCCGCAATGACTCCTCATTTTTGTATTTCTCATCAATCAGTGAAAGTCCTCGACCATACTCAGGATTTTCTTGCTCAATCCCTTTACGGGCCATTTCTTCACGATATTTCTTTAGTTCTTGCTCCTTCGCTATTTGAATCTCGGTTTTGCCAATGCTCTCCAGCCTGAGTCTTATTTCTTCTTGCAATCCATCATTCGATAACCGCAAGGCATTGAGTTGTTTTTGTTTCTCAATTTTATCGCCTATCTGTGCAGCTTCACGCTTCTCAGAGAGAATGGCTTCTTTTTTTAATAATAATGACCGCTCATCTTCACTCAGACGGCGTTTGTTTGTGCCACTTTTGGCCTCTTCAAGAATGACTAGCTGGTTTTCTGTTTTGAAAAGTTCCCTGCGTTGCTGGCTGATAATCCCAACATATTGACTTTCATCCTGTAATGTTCGTAATTCTGCCTGCAGTGCTCTGTTTCTGGCTTGCGCTTCTTCTTCCCAACGTGTGCCTAAAGATGGGCGGTATGCATCAGCTTTTGAGTCTGAACTTGATTTTTCTTTCGCATAACGGGCATTTTCACGCCTTATCGCTTCATCGATAACGGATTTTGAACCACCCGAATTTCTTATTCTTTCAAGCTCACTTTGATGCTTTTCTTCCGCATTTTCAAATTTGTGTTTGAGCTCCTGGTCAACCCTAAAACGTGCTTTCTCTGCCTCTTGAGCCCTTACCGCCGCTTGTTTTCTCTGATTTTCAATATCCTGTTGATATTTTTTCTCTTTCAGTAAATCAAGTTCACGCCTTAAATCTGTCGCTGTTTTCCCTGAGGCATTATAATAATTTAATCTTGCAACCGGATTTACCTGGAATGCAACTAATTTTTCCTCGTAATCACGTATCTTCTGGTCTAATGTGTGTTCACGACCAATATCTAACATGCTATCCCAAGCGAGTCTTGCTTTATCTTTAACCACTGCCCAGGCTGACTCAAGATAACCTAAATTCGCTTTTATCTGCTGAGTTCTATTTTTCGTTGCAGTCGCATAGGCTTCCATGGCAACTTTAGCGGCTTCATGCTTTCTTCCCTGTTCCTGTAATGTCGATATTTGCGCTAGTTGCGTTGTAGTCAGAAAATGTAGGCTTTTGTCAAGTTCGTTAATCGCTTTAACTGGGTTATCTTTAATGCGCTGGAACTGTTTTATTGTTTCATCAACAGATTGACCCACCAATTTTTCCATTCTGGCAGCGACATTGGCAATATTATCAATTTCATTGCCAGAAAATGAACCTGACCCCACAACTTTAGTTATTACATCCGCCATTCCACCTTGTGTTATGCCATCTGCTGACAACTGTTTGGCCAACATAGCAAGTTGCCCTGCCGTTTTCCCTGCATACCCACCCGTTAAAATGAGTTTATTGTTAAATTCACTAAACTCTTGTGAGCCTTTATAAGCGGCGATGGCAACAGCTGCCGTAACACCTGCCAATCCTCCCATCAACAATCGGGTAGGGGTTAATATTGAGCCTATTGCTTTAAAGGCATTACCAACACCACCAAACGAGTCTTTAATCTGTCCACCTTGCTGCACCAATACCATCCAGGCCGGTATACCGGAAGCCAATGAGGTCACCACATCGGTCATCTGCATAGGTAACATACGCATTGCATGACGATATTGCCCCATCGTTACCGCGCCA
Organism: Arsenophonus apicola; assembly: GCF_020268605.1. NCBI lineage: Bacteria > Pseudomonadati > Pseudomonadota > Gammaproteobacteria > Enterobacterales > Morganellaceae > Arsenophonus > Arsenophonus apicola. The sequence goes on along the minus strand of NZ_CP084225.1, from coordinate 32,383 downwards.
TTCATAAACGCTTTTTCTTGTTCTTTTAATTTGGCAATCATCGGCGCTGCCTGTTGAGAAATGCCCATCTGCGCCGCTTTTAGTTCAAGAACTTCAGTTCGCGTCTTGCCTATCGTGTCTGATTGCTGTTTTAATGTGTTTAGAAAATTATCAGCGGCTAACTTCGCTCGTTTTGAAGCTTCTTCCTGTGCAAGTAGCGCCCTCCCTTCTGCGGTCAGTGCCAGATTCATCCGGCTTAGCTTATCTCTCGACTCTTCCAGTATCGTGTTGTAATCAACAAACTGGTCAAGGGGGAGTAAACCTTTTTGATGTGAAGCGGCGAGTTTACGGCTAATTTTATCCAGTTCATCAAACGCTTTATTGGTGGGATTAATTCGATTTAACAGGTCGTTAAGTTCACTTTTTTGCGTCTTAATGGTTTCGACATTTCTCAGTGAGGCTAAGCTAACTTTTTTTAATCCACCCTCCAGATTTGAGGAAGCCTTTTCAACCTTTTCCGCTGTTCCCTGAAATGACTTTAACTTCTGTTCACCTCTTTCCAAATCCGCCGTGTTTACTTTTAATGAAATCGTGGCGATATCGGTCATACCGGATTCCTTGCAACAAAAAGCCAGCACAGGGCTGGCGTAGTAATTGATTTATACCTTAAGGTGCTCAATTGATTGATGTATCGTTTTCTCAGTTGATTAATCGCAAGAGATTCTCTTTGACAAAGTTTCGGCGTTCCGTTTCATCAGCAAGCACGACAACCCCGCGTCTTTCTAAATATTCCATTAATGTCTCAATATCCCCGATAAAATAATTAGAAGGGACGACTTCTGTCCGAGTTACACTACCGTTTTCATAGTCAAGAATAATTCTTCCACAAATAGCGGGTAAATTATTTTGCAAAGGAGCTTTGCCGATGAACTCACCCTCAATCGGTACACGAGCAGCAAGAGACAGTGCCTCAGTAAATTTTTCTTCGGCGATTTCTTTGTAGCTGCAACCAAAATGGCTTTTCAATGCTGACCAGAGTGTGATGGTTGCCTTGCCCTGATGTTCATGTGGCACGCTTTTACCACGCGTAAGCACCAGTTGTTTGATGGTCTCTTGCTGTTCTACTGTAATACATCCAGCAATTTGCTTAACTTTTTTACGTGGTTTAGCTTTAACCTCACCCGTAGTCCAATACTCATAGAGAACATCATCACACTCTTCTTGATACTGAATAACTTTATCACGGATTTCTGACTTAACTTTGTTTGGACTAATGGTTGCCAACCATCCAGCAAGTTTACGAAGAGGTAAGCAAACCATTTTGCGCTGATTTGCCATCATCTGCAACCATTGTCGATTTCCGAAATAGTTGAAATAAATCTTTGTTTTAACTTAACAAACTGAGCAGCCCAAATCCATTCCCATCCCTTCTACTATCGGCTTCATCGGGGTAAATGGTTCGCCGTTATAGTTGACGATATAAAGCTCAGCGCCATGGAACGGTACATTTATCGTGCAAACTGCTTTAGTTATTGATATATTATTCATGTTCGTTTCCTTCAGTGGTTCGGACAAACTTGAGGCCTTGACTATCCTAATTAGTCAAGGCTTCGCCTTTTCTACTAGACACAACATCAACCGCTTCTAGATTTAGCTATTAAATAAAATTTGATCAAATGTAAGTCTTTTTTAATCACGAGAGTTAATTAAATAATGTTAATCAACAACATTAGCTTTTTACCAATTATATTACCTTGCTTATTACTACATAAATAGCCATAATAATTCATAAAAAGGATATTAATGAACTTTTATGAATAAATCAAGTGCGAAAAAGATGAACATTAATGAAGAAGAGTTCTCAAGGCTTCCGTTTAGCCAAAAAATAACGATCCTTCGGGCGTATAAATCACTAACTCAAGCCCAACTTGCTTCATTGGTGGGTGTATCACAGAGACAAATAGCAGCTTATGAGTCAGGTAATGCTAAACCAAGAGGAAACACTTTGCTAAAGCTGGGATCTGTTCTTGGTAAATCTCCTATTCAATTAATGCATCCAGTTGATAATGTTAGTCGTCCTAGAATGAATGTGTCATTCATGCCAGTGCTAAAACATAATAGAATAATTGACTGGCTACACTATACTATGGATCCAACAGGGAAATCGGACGATTTATTAGATGAATGTGTAGAGCGCGAAATAAAAACCATCCAAAGCTCTGGTTCATTTGCTTTAGAAATCGATGAACCTGCTATGTCAACTGTTGGGTCCAATGGAATATGCTTTCCCAAAAAGGCAATAGTTATTTTTGATATATCTAAATGCAATGTACTTATGGATGGAGATTTTGTACTAGCAGTAATTAATCACAAACATACAATGTTTAGGCAATTTTTTATGGTTTAAAAGAATCTTCTTTAGCACCGTTTGATCAGCGTTACCCGATAGAAAAGATCGCTACCAATACTATTCCAAAACAAATTTACTTATACCTGCAGTACACATTGATATATCTCTGCCTGCAATGAATAGATCCAGTAAGTTAATCATATGAAATAATTAATAAACTTAAGGATTTTGACATGGCAAGAGATGACCCACAATTTAATTTCAGAATGCCCCATGAAATTAAAGAAAAAATTAAACAGCGCGCCAAAATGAATGGCAGATCTATTAATGCAGAATTGACGCAGATTGTCCTAGATGCCCTTGATAAATCAGTTACCCCACAAGATTACAAAACCGATATTGAAAAACTAGTCGATTCTCAAGCTGAAGAAGTTAAGAAAATGGTATTCAATACATTACTTAAATTGTATGATAATAAAAATTGATATCCTTCCCACTTCAAAGCCTGTGATAAAAATATCCGCTTTATTGGTGCATTATCGCTAAGGCTTTCGCTTCCATCACCCGTATATCATTAAATAAAGCGCCTTTATCCTGATTAATACCCAAATAATCGATGACGTCGGATAACACGCTGTAATCCAGCCCTGTGGGGCCATTCGCCCCCATTCGCCACTGAGTACGAAGCGCATTAAAAGTAAGATAAGCCTCCCAGACATCTGGCCAAACTTCGACCTCGCTGTCTTCCGGCGTAAAACCAAAGGCAGCTTCAAAGTTGCGGATATCGGTCTCGGTCATGCCGCCATACATGGCCTCAACGACCGCTAGAAGTTTTTTTCGCGTTGGCCTAATAGTTCGCTATAATACGTTGTACTAATGGCGCTCGCAGCTGAGGGATAGTTGTCAAATAGCAGCTTTAAATTATCAGCGTGATAAGGCTCTTCAATCGCCCAGTCAGCAATAATCTGCTGGTAGAACTCATCAATCGGCATTTCACGCATGGTTTCCAGTTCACTCATGGCTTTGTGATTAAAGGTGAAGGTCACCACCTCTGGCTCTTTTTTGCCTGCCACCGGAATGAGGACATTGGCTTTAAACGTTGGCTTGGGTATCAATGTAAATTTCGCCATGCTGCATCCTTAATTATACTGCATAGATTTGCAAATCAGATTTAAGTGAGAAACGGGCTACCACGTTTTCAACCTCGTTGATAGCTGTATTGGGCACGCGCTGGAAAGAGACCGAAGCAGTAAAATAACGATCCTCACTGGCACGTTTATTGAAAAAACGCATTGCCGTAATTTGCTTGCTGTCATCCAGTTTCATCAATAACTTACGAATAGGTAATTTTGCATCATGTGCAAAGGTATAAACCTGCGTGATACCGTTTTTAAAGGTATCAACGGTTTCTGCCTGTTCATCTTCCAAAAACTGAATTTCCTGCGTTTGCTGCTCACCGCCCTCCGTCGATAATGTCATGACTTGCGGCATCGCCTCCCATTCTTCCACTTTCTTCAAGCTTCCTTTAGCCCCACCAACGGGAAAAACGGCTTTATCGGTGGTATCGATTGATTCCAGTGTAATACTGGTATCAGCTGCTTTTTTCACTTTGAAAGCGCCTGACATTTTTTTCCAGCCACAATCAATCTGGACAATATCGCCCGTTTTAATACTGCCAATCGAATTGACAGTTAATACCGCCTCTGTCGCATTGGTAGCCGCCGTAATTGTTATCTCATCCGCATATTTACTAGCTACATAAACACGCGAACCATTAGGAATATTATATGCCATGATAAAACCTCATTATTGGCTGTTGAAAAACCACCATATGGCGGCAATGTTATATTGTAGAGTGACAACGATAAGCAACGCTGACGGGGAGAATATAATTAACCTGATCACAGATTGCTGGAAATAAACATGGCTCGCCGTTTAAAAAAAGATTATCGGTCAACGAAAAACCGTTTGTTAGAAAATTTATTAAACGATTAGCGACATTCATGACCAATGCGTCGCCCGTTCCTGCTTTGCCAACTACATTTATCTGTATGACACCGCTAAATACAGGCATATCGAGCGATAAACTCAAATTATTCGTTGTCGCTGGCATGGTGTGTAGTTGTAAATAGGGTTCATTGATATCATCGAATTCACAATTTGGCCAGGCAACCTTGATATTTTCAGACTCAGCAAATTGAGCAATATGTGCCCGTATCGCGGTATTAATGGTTAATGGGTTCATCCTTTACGCTCTGCGATGGCCTGATGAAAAAACTGCTGAAATTCTTGTGCCGTGAGCCGTACCATACCTTTCGGTGCCTGTTTTGAATGCCCCATCTCAAGTCGATAAGCATAAGGAACCACATTGGAAAAATAGACTGACTTCATGCCCACTTTAAACTGACCAATAACATGATTGCCCTCAGCTTGTGTTACCTCGCCACTTTTATCTATTCGTCCCGTTTCTTTCATTGGTACTTCATCAAACGTCACTTGCCAGTTGCCACGAAACCTTCCCCCCGTATACCCTGCAGGCTTCCTTTCTTTTCCTTTTCCCTTTCCGGCTATTTTAGCATTCACTTGCCAGATAGAAGGATTACCGACAGGCGACATCATGACTAACCTTGCAAGTATCTTAATGAATGTCACCTTTGTAACCACTTCCATTTTTTCTTCTGCTTTACTGACAAACGCATTAATGGCGGCTGTAAAATTGTTTGTCATATCAAGCTCTCAATTGTGCAATGAAACAAATAGTTTGGCGTTGGGGCTTTATCTCTTTTACAGCAATCACTCGATGATTTCTGTTATCGATGATAATGATATCCCCCTGTTGAATATTACTCTTTGCATGCGCAATGAATTTAATATCACTGGTTAAAACGAGGGAATTGTCCACTTCATTGATAGCAAACTGTGTCTTTACTCCGACCGCCTTTAATACCATATCGGGTTCGATAATTTCCTGACCCTTTTTATCAACATAAAATTTGCCTTTTCTTTTTAAGACATACTCCATGCCGTACTGCTTTATCAAGCGCTCAGTCGTTTTACCCATTCGAGTATAAAGATTCATCATCACCTCACCGAAAAGGTGTTGATGGCAAATCCAGAACGTATATCTAACAAGCCATTAAGCAAACCATTTAACCAGGCAAATTTGGGTAAACCCGAATTTGTCCCCGAGGCATATTGGACCGTGATAGCCCCTCAATACGTTCTGTGGTCACTTCGCCCCTAACGTTGGCTGTAAATCTTCGTTCTCTGACTCAATCGCCAGCCGACACTGGGCCATAATGAGTTGCTTAGGGATGGCGTCATTCTCAATAGGCACACCGTCATAAAATAACCCTGTGCGTGGGAAGGATAGCGGTTGGGTTAAGTGGGTTCGTTTTCCTAACCATGGCTGTGACGTTAAATAGTCCATCGCACTCACCAGCATCGACTCAATATGTGAGCCATCAGTGGGTATATCAATTCCTCTTTCACGGGCATAGCGCTTTAGATCCTCAACGCTGGCATAACTATTAAATGTTGGCGAATTTTTATCCGAATCAATCATATTCACCTCAAAAAAAGGGACAAAAGTCCCTTAACTTTATTTTTCTTTATGAAAAGTGATACTTTCTGTGGTGCGCATCTCACCATCTACTGTCGCAGTGACGGTAAATTGTCCTGCTGTACTGGCGGTTAATTTGACGCTGGACTTACCCTTTGCATCGGTTTTAGTCGCCGCTTTACTCAATTTTCCACCTGTGCTTGACCACTCAACATTGCCACCCTGAACAGGTTGATTATCTTTTGAGTAATCAAGTGAAATGGTCACCGCATCGCTGTTATTGGCTGTCGCGGTGGTTTTATCCACAGATAACCCTAAACTCGCTTCATGCTGCAATTTTATCATTACGCCTGCCGTTAATTTGTTACTGGTGAAATGTTTCTTCCAGTTGCCAGCTGTGCCCAATTTTGTCAGATCAGGATTAGTCCCTTTTGATTCATCCCAGCTGTAACCGAGCACGCCCACATTTACCACGCCTTCACCCCGATAGCCAACGCCTAAATTTTCCTGATCGTTGATTTCATAAGAGCGAAAATTAGGTTCCTGTGATTCCGTGATAGTGATAGCCCCTGGGACTAACCCAAATATAGCATCAACAGGCGCAGTATCGGTGACTAATACGGGTTTACCTAGCGTTCCAGGTTGGCCGCCGTAAATTACCACGCCTGCTTCTTCATAAACCTTGTTATCAATCGCCTGATCAACAATGTCAAAATAGGTTGTTGAGTGCATGACAAACAGATTGACACGGTTGAATTTATCCCCGTATTTGCGTAACCCCTTAGTGAGGGTCTTCTTGCCATCGGTAGCAATATTAGCTGTGACCATCATATCCGTATTAGCGCCAATCGCAGCCCCCAATGCTGCTAGGGAATACTTGATATAGCCCTCAAGCGAAGCATCAGCAGCATCCGTACCCACAAGCTCAGAAAATTCTGAAACATCCCTGCCACGTCGTTTAAATGACTCTTCGGTGATTTCATAGGGGCCATATTTCCAAGGGGCTTTAACGTCAACGGATTCTCCCGCACCAATTTTCTTACCGGTAACTTTATCCGTAGAATTCACGTCACGATGTTCAATCGAACCGCTTATCTGATAAAATGCCCGTTTACGTAAATCGCCTTCAATAAAAACATTATCCAGTACAATTGCGCCATTTGATGCCTGATTAAACACCTCAAGATTATCTTGTCTGCGCTCTAAAAATGCGGTTTGAGCCAAATCATTATAAATAATTAAATCACTATTAACCGTCGTTGCCATTATATTAATTCCTTACTTTGGTAATCCCAGATAAGCTTCACGACCGAATCGCCGGATATATGCGGCCTTATCAGATGAAGACATCTGAGAACGTTTAAAATGTGCGCCCCCTGACTTACTATCCCCTGAACCTGTACCGGATGCAGAAGGAAATAAATGGGGGGCACTTTCTTTTAGCGAATCAATCCACTCAGCGGGGGTTAAAGGTGTACGGCCATCTTTACCCATAATCGGATTGTTTTCCTCATCAACAGCGACGGCCTGACCTTCGTCATTGATTTTAAATATGCCCTTGGCACGTAATATTAAATCTTCCTGAGCACTGGCTAACGCGCCGGATTGACTTGCAGCTGCACGAATTTCATCGCCTAAAACCCGACTGCGGAATTTATTGGCAAATTCTTCTGCCTTTTCCGCCCGTCGCTTCTCAGATTGTAGTTTTTTTTCTACATCATGGCGCAATCGTTCCGTGCGCTTATTGATAACCTCGTCAATCTTGCCTTCGGCAATCAACTTCGCTTCTTCATCATTGTCAAAACGTTGCAAAATGCCTTTGACCTGTTCAGGATCGATTCCTTCAAAGCGCTTTAAATTATCAGTTTGCTTTTTGAGCAAACCGAGTAATTCACTATTTTTTGCCTTTAGTCCTGTCACCTGCTCATTAATCTGCTTATCAATAATAGCCTGAACTTCCGGTGTGATTGCTGTGCCGCTAGCCCCGCCACCACCATTCGGGTCTTCTACTGATGAATGATAGTTGCTACCGATGTTTAAAATGCTCATTATGTCCCCTTGGGATTTTATCTATGCGCCTTGCGCGTTAAATTACCTCAGCCCTAGGCCGAATTTAGCAAACAAAAAAGGCCACCGAAGTGACCTTGATTGCTATGTATACTGGTTAAATTCCCATCCCAGCTTCTTTAAATGCCTGTCCATCTATCTTTCGTAATTGTGCCAAAGTAATAAACTCACCTTTATCGCTATAAAACTGGGCCGGATGCATGCCACCCTCTTTCATTAGCCGGTAGCGTACTTCACCAAATACCTGCTTTTGTCGCCAAGCGGATTGTCGTTGTATCCATTGAAGAAAGGTTGTCTCGGCTGGTGTTTGTCCATCCATCGAGGCCCGAGTGTTTTCGTCCATTTCATCAACATCAATTCCCAATTGACGCCATGATTTAGTGATCAATGTTTCAGTCGAACGACAATTCCAGTGAATTTTTCCTGGTCCTTGCAAATAGGGCACTTTATGGCCGATTGGCTTACTTTCAAGGGTATATTTCAATCGATCGCGAACAATACAGGCATGAGAGGTTTTGTTGTCCAGCGTCGATAACCACTGCTTACCCTCAAGGAGTTTTTTATTAGCCTCTGCAAACTGATTTCGGGCGGTGGCTTGTAGGTGATTAATTGCGGTTTTGGCAATACTGGTTGCATTTGCCCGACTGATTTGTAGTGCACCGTCTTTATAGCCTTGCTTGACATTACCACGTATTTTACGACCCATTTCTACAGCGCTATCGCCATTCAAATACCCATTGCGAACGGTATTATTAATGCGCGTCATGCGGTCTTTTTCCAGACCCTCAGCCCACTCAGATAACAGTTTTCCCTGCAATGGGCGCGCCATCACCGCTGCATAAAGCATATCTGTGGTGAGACTCATCAATGGATATTGACGAAGAACAACCTCTGGCATTAGAAAATCAAATAAAGCGGGATAATAATCTACCTCATATTGTGCATGCGCCTTCATCTCGCCCTTTAAAAGGAAAACGCGTTGGCTACCGCATTTTTATTAATAGCCTTAACACTGGCGAGCAAAGATTCTAATCGCCTGACAGTAAAACTATCAGCATCGATATTGGCATCATCCAGTGCCACAATTAAGGATGCACTGAGCTGAGCGTCAAATGCATTCAGGGTGTTAACCATCTTTTTAGCAACCCCACTAGCATAACGACCAGAAAACAGCGAGTGAGCAAGTAATTCATCCATCAGGCGCTCATTCACCGTTCTCATCGCTCACCTATCATAGTGGGTTGCTGATTATTGAGTTCATCCACCACCACATCAACCTCATCAGCCGGATTGATAATGTCAAATTTTTTGCAAGTTACGCACCAGGTCAGATTGACGAATGGCGCTAGATTGCCAGGCTGACACTATCTCACGTATCATCGTGCTATCGGCAATGTGATTGACCAAGTCCCTATTAATTTCAAATACGCATTTATCAGGTTCAGCACCCGCATATTCAGCGCACCACTTTAACCCTTTAGTTAAACCTTCTGAGACATTCGCGCAACAGATACTCAGGACAGATGTTTGTGCACTTAATTCACCCACTGATTGAATAACGGTTTTCACTTTATTATCAGCAGAAACTAATTGAGCGCCCAACCCCACCATATAATCACGCTTACTGTCCATCGCTTCTTTCGCTAGCATGTTAGGCTGTGCTTGAATGTAACCACAGGAACCTTGCTCAGGTAACAAAATGGGTGAGCGGGAGCCGACTAATATACCCTTTTTCTCTAACCAGTCACGCCATTCATCTTTCAAGCCGCTAATATAGGGTTGCACCTGACCACAGAAAAAACCGAATCTTCATAATCGGCGGAATTTCGATAATGACCCAAATTGATTTTGGCGAGTCCAAGTAACGGCGCTTCATCAATAGTGTGATCATTATTTTGAGCACCTATAAAGGTAAACAGGATCTCCTCCCAAGCACCTGAGCCACCGCGATCAGGGATATATTCAACATCTATTTGGTAAACACTGTTTCCTGCAGGTTTTCGATAAACGCGACAGATAAATTTCCCTTTTCAATAGCCAGAACACGATATTGAATGGTATCCTTGAATCCAAAACCGTCTTGTTCTTCTACTGTTTCACGTAATACCACCAGAGTTAAGCGATTACGACCATTAATGCGTTGCATTCGCCAGTTGATAATATCTTCGGCTTTGTATTGAAAAAAATAGACTTGCTTTGACTCGTTATTATAATCGACATATAAGCCATGTCGTCCCACTTCCAAGACGGATTCCAATGACGATTGGGCTAACTGATAAAGACTTGAACCCGCTCCATCAGCATCCTCTTTCAGATAAGCCAGTCTTTCATCAATCTCAACCAGCGGATCTTTTTTTAAAAGCCATTCCTATCATCCCATTACGGGTATGACCGGTTATCGGATAAAACACCGCACGATCTTGATAATCGCTATTACGTTTCCTTTTGCGTTCTTTATTCGATTCTTCTAATATCGGCAGATAGTTTTTACTGAATCATCCCTTTACAAACTGTCCGAACTAATGCCCATTGCAACACAAACAATTTATATTCAGGACGGGTAAAATCAACACTAGACATACTCATTAGAATGTGGTTCCTAAATTAATCTCAAAGGCGGGACGCTGTTTATTTTTTCGGCTAATCGCAAAATATCGAAATGCATCAGCATCATGTGACGTAAAATCATGTAGGGTTTATCTTTCCAGCAACCCAGCTTGTCATCCCACTCTTTGCGATAAGCTTCTAAATGAGCAACTCCATCGGCACATCGATGTTCATCAAATACACAATTTGGCAATATTTCACGTACCGCCTCAATCCCTTCATCAATGGAAAGTTTTGGCACTACATCAAATCGTATTGCATATTTCTGCCCATCAATCTCATAGCCTTCTCTGGCAATTTCACGCCTGGATTTTGCGTCAGAACCAAATTCACGATTATCAATATCATGAGGTGCATTGTGACTGGCGTAGGTATAGCCTTTATCTTTCAGTATCTTCATGTAATGCCGCAACCCTTCACCACTATTTGAGTAATGATCAATAATATGAAATTCATTTCCCACTTCACGTACAAACCATATTGACGTTGAATCACCTACCCCAATATCCCAATATGTATGTACTGGCAAATGGCTGTTATTAGGCAATGTCCCAATGCGTTTATTTTGATAAAGATAACGAAACTGCCTGGCATAGTAGGCGCCTTCTACTGATTGTTGGAAAGCTTCAGCGGGAAGTGAGGGATATTCCCGCTTCATATCATCACCAAGCGTTTTCTCTTTTGCGTAATACCAGGCTTTCTGTTTGTCGGTTAACCAAATGCCATGTTTGCCGGACAGCTCAGTGAAATAATCAATTAGCCGCTTTGGAATGGGCTCAACCGGATCAATTGCATAATTATTGTTTTCCCACCATGGGAAGAAAAAAGAATTTCCAATCGAGCTGTGAAAGTTTTTTACTTGAAGTTGTGCTTTTTCAGCAGACTGACAATAATCATAAAAGTAACCAGATCTTCCCTCGCCCGTGCTTTCTATAGTGACAAAGCAATCATTGGATACCGCTTCAAAAGCACCAGTTACAATTTCACGTGCCTTATCAGGATATTTTGCACAAATCTTGCCAAATTCAGAAACATGCAGATAACGCAATGTACCACCGCGAAATGAAGTACTAATGTAAAGTGAACCCCCTTTATGGAATACCAGCTCACCCGCTGAATCATTACTGGCTGGGTTAGCCGCTTTTATTTCAGCCGGTAGTCGCTCATAAGCGTATTTGGTTTTTTCTCTGAATAATCGCCTAGCATCATTAAGAGTATGCGCAATTAATGCACACCTGGCAGATTCAAATAACGCCGCATCAAGCTGAATAATACACACTTCAGTCGTAAACCCTAGCTGACGCGCCTTTAGAATGATATTTCTGGTATGCATTCCTTCAAAATAGAATAACTGCTCAGGGGTCATGTCAAATCGAATTGGTTTTCCGGTTTTATCCGTTATCCAATAAAGATGATTTAGTCGCCAAAGCTTATCGCGCAATAAAGCTAAATGTTGTGGCTTCATAGTTATTTTTGTGAAAGTTCGTCCATAAGATTAGATAACGTTCCGACCACATCATGCTCATTTTTTACTTGTTCTCTAAAAGCCTGTACTGAGACATGCTTGCCAAGTAACTCAAGGTTTTTAACTTTATCTGGCCACTTTACTTTTTTGAGCAATGCTTCTGCACCATCAACTCGTATGGCTGCAATATCTAAACCGCTTAATGTTGTCCGCCAAACTTTAGGCCAATCTTTGATCGGTCTTAAATCGCCAGAATCGGTCAGAATATCGAGTACATCCATTTGGTCGATCTCAACCAGCCGCTTAAGCACGTAGTCAGCATTAACCTCAATGCGATTCTTACGTTCTTCCATGAGGGTTTGTATGCGTTTTTGAATGTTGAGTTTTGCTAAGTTTTGGCATGCGATATCTTTTGCTGTTTTTTCACTGTACCCGGCTCTAATTGCTGCCTGAGTCGCATTCAAATCAATCAGGTACTCGCGACAAAATGCTTCCTGCTTGTCTGTGAGTGCCATATCTTTACCTTGTTTGTTTTAATTTAAAAAATTTCACAATATGATCAGTGTATTTAATGAATGCCAATAAGAATATTATGCTGGTTTGATTTGTGTAACATCAGGAATATTTGAGACAGCACATCGAATAAACTTACATAAAATGCTGATAATTTCACTTTTATAGAATTTTTATTATTTTACAAAAAAGTTATTTAAATGTTAAATTAAAGAGATATTATTAGTAATAATATTCATTTTCTTCTGGGGATAAAACATGAAATCATTATCCAATGCATTGATTATTTCGATTGGTTTTTAAGCATTAGTCCTTTTTTTTGCTGTAACCCAAGAGCCAATAATCGATTATCCTACTGAAGGTACAAATAACGCTGAATGTTTAAAATTATATCATAAGAAACATAAGTGCTTTCTTTGTCCTGAAGGTCACGGTTATTGCGCTAGCCCATCTAGACAGAAACAATAATAAACCAATCATAACTATTCTTACTTTGAAGAGGTTCATCACAAATCTACCACTGTTTTACTGAATTTCTTCCCACCCACTGTTTAGCTACATCAAGACAGTTGGCCATCATTTTACCGCGTTGTGTTGATTTAGATTGTCGATAGTATCTAATAGCTTCATTTGTTGCTAAACTGGCTACAGATAGAGAAAACCAAGCTTCATTAACTCGGCCTTGACATTCGTCTCAATGAATTGTTCAGGAGTCATGCTTGACTTTCTCCATTTGGCGTATCATCAAATCCTGGTAGTCTTAATTGAGAAAGTGCCATAATTGTTTTTTCTGCTTTACGTATCTTATTCAGATGACGCTTACGTAGGTTCATTAAGTCGCTTCCCTTTCTACCAAAATTGTCAAACGACCATTTATTTGCAGCAACCAACCTGTTTTGCATTTCGCCAATCGTTAATGATTTCAATCCTTCCATATCTAACAGAGCAAGATTTGCTGGGTGGCTTTCTTTTTCCGCTAAATCCAGTAACCACTTACGCAGTGCTTTAGCAACTTTGGTTTTAGATAACATTCCGATTAGATGAGCGCCACGTAAAGAAAATATCCTAACTTCCGTTTCCCAATTATCGTAACCCTTTGATTTATCGCAGGTGGTCATTTTGACCACCTGAGACATCTCATCAGTAAACTCATCTTTGTTTCTGCTATAAATCTTACTCACTGACTTAACGTCTGCATATTCGAGTAGGGATGCTAGCGATGTAGAAGTAAACCAGATTTTTCCATCCCTATTATCAAATGGCATAACTTCAATGTTTTTAAATACTAATGTTTTAGACATAACGTATTACCTTCTTTATAAAATGAACCTTTGACGAAATAGGAATGCCAGCCCACCGAGGCTCGCCAGCTCTGCTGACACCCTCAAAGGCTCATTTCTATAAAGTCAGGTTCGGTGGAGTATTTAGATGCGCTTTCGTTGCGCTAGAATTGTTAAGATTTGAACCTGCCAATGACCGATTCATTGACATTGTGTATTGATGTACTGCTGTAGATATTCCGTCTGCTTCTCATTCTCAATCATCATCGCTCTGAGACGGAAATAATCTTGTCTAGCTGCTTCGCCAAATTGTGGGGTGGCTTCATCATATCGGCTCTTGGCGGTAGTGGTTTTGGATGTATGACACACGGCGTTGACCCGCAACCGCTTAGTGCCAGCACGAACAGCATCATTGAGCTTGGTAATTTGAGCTTTTGCATTATTGAGTTCCTCGGTGTGTTCAATATCGAGTTGGTGCAAGGCATCTATCTTCTGCTGCTGCAATTTCAACGCTTCAATTTGCGCTTGATATTGCTGTTTTAGCGTGTGGTAGTTTTGCTTGACGGTTTGATAACGGCTGTTGGTGAAAATGAGTGATAAAACCAATCCAATAATCGCTACGCCAAATGCGTAAGGTCTCCATAACATATTACGCTCTCTATTTCCCGACGGGTCATTAATCCTTTCCACTTTCTGCCATCGACATAAACCCAGCGTTTCATTTCTTCACAAGCGCCTTTTCGGTCATCAGCGTTGAGCTTTTTGAGTAATGTCGATTTGGCAAAATTTCCCACACCCACGTTGTAAGCAAATGAATAAAGCGCTGCTTGAGTCAGTGTGTTGATATTGACCTTGACCAGCGGGTCAACATACCGTTTAACCACCTTCAAATCGTCATCAAGCCACTTATCACAATCTTCTTGTGTGTAAGTCCGGTTACGGTGAATATCGTTACCTGTGTGACCGTAACAAACAGAAAGCACACCGCCACCATCGAAATAGGGCTTAAGTCTCAGCCCTTCGAAATGGGTTATCATGCTTGACGCTAAAAGCAATGCACTACCGCCTGTTGCCATCAATATTTTTTTCGGTATTTTCATATTGACGCTCCTTAAGTTTGTACTCCTTTTTGCGGTAGTACACGTTGATTAAAAATGTCCCTATCGTGCAGACAATACCGATTACTGCCACCCACTGCTCAAGGGTAAAGAAACCTAGAACAGTCGTCATGATGCCCCAAAGGTAGGCGGTAGGTGTTGAGTATTTTTCAGACATACGCATATACCCTCCTATTGAGGGTTCCATTGCTTTGAATAAATGTTAATTTGATTAAATTAAGCTAAGATTGCGATACAGCTAATTGATGAATTAGCTGATACTTAAATTAATAAACTAGAGAATGAAAAAATGATTGAGAAAAAATTTTACCCATTTAAATTTAACATGAATAAATCTATTCCAGAACCCATTGCACACGAGCTTGTAGCTATTAAGCAAGTTTTATTGGCGATAATTGCAACTGACTATGAGAAAAGACAAGTTGTGTTAGATGGGCTGTCAGAGATTAACTCACCAATAATGAAAGACGTAGTTAAAAATATTAAGCTGATTGACGCAAATCAGCTTTAATACACATCCCGCATCGACACTGTGTTGATAATTGACTTTACAATTTGTTTTAAAATTGGATGTAGCCTTTTTTACTCGGGTTAAATCTAAAACGTTTTGAACAATAGCATTAACACCATGTTCTGATTTAGTACAGCAGTTCACCTTATTCATCTCTGTGAACTGTTTTTCCAATTCAGCTATTCTACTTTCTAATACTTCTATACGTTCGTCCATACTTTAACCTCATGTTTAACAATTAAACAGGAAGACAGCCGCCTTACTTGTTTAAGCTATTTGAACTGACAGTTTTGCGGCGGCGTAAACGAAATGCCCCACCATCAACAAGGGGTGTTTCTTCGTAAGTCGATCTTTTCGTTGATCTTTTTTTGCTCAAGAATATAATAACGACATATAGTATATGTTTTGAATACTAAATACTATATATAGGAATCCCTGATAGCGACAACTATCAGGGACGGAAGATAAAACGACAAGGTTTTACATGTGATCACGCATTTAGTTTATTTCACTTGGTGATCTGTGTAAAGCCCTGTTTATATACAGGACTGATTTTAATGAATAAGAATATTTGTCAAAAGCCTCATCGCTACAACCAGTTATTTACATCTCTTTCTAATAATCAAGGTCAAAATAGTCGTCATAAATGTGCGGGATGCGCCTATGAATTAGGTCGTCACCATGCGCTTACTGGAGCGCAAAAAGCTTATGACGACTCAGTTTTAACTCAAATTTCAGATAGTCAAGCTGGCGCTGTTCGTCATAAAGATGCTTTTGAGTCATATAATCACGGCTATCAATCCGTTTTCAAAATAGCATAAAAAGTAAAACCCCACGCTTTCACGTGGGGCTATGCACTACTGCCTTATTTACCTATATGTACCATACGAGCTTACAAAAAGTAGTGCGTTGATAGGATATTATTATTTGGTTAATGAAGCAACAAAAAACCCCGCAAAAGCGAAACTTTATGATTTTTTTATACAACTACATCAGCTTACCTTGAAATTGTTGCTCATTTGCTCATTAAAGTCAAGCCATAATTAGGTATAATTAATCATTTTATCAACAGTGTTTGGATTTTTCATGACTGTTATTAGCCGATTGTGTATTAAATACACGCTGGCATTGAGAATGTCATCAATCTCCCTTCGACATGTTATGCGTGATGGCTTTTTCCACCTGCCCCCCGCTCTGGTCTTCATCCTTCTGGGTTTCGCTATATTATGATAATAGGTGGCTATGCTTAATTTTGATTTTCCGTAAACGTAATAACTTAATAGAATTTGGTAGGCTTTTTCATCAATACGCATGACAGCATCAACCACTTGAGAAATGAGCAATCCTTCATCATCGTTACACATTGGCCTGGAAGGTATAACTTCCCCTTTCGCTTTTTGCATGAATCGCCAGATAATATTGAATTGCCGTTTATCAAGCTCTCCTGAGCTTACCCAAGCCCCCCATAACTCAAGCCAACCATTTACCCAGTCATGCTGTGCTTTGGTTAGTTCCAGTGACTTAACCGCTCTCATCTCTCCTCCGGCAAAACAGGAATAGGGGCATGGTTTAAATGCCCTGCGTTGAATAGTAATGGTGGTTTAAAGTGTGTGGGCTTTTTCTTCGCCCATTCGAAAGGTAATGCCTGCCTGATACCAATCCGGTAAGAAAAACTCAATGCGCCCTATAAATCCATCAAGTCGCATCGTTTTCATTCTTTTTAGCTCACTTTTCATTTGACGGTAGATTTCATCCATTTCACCCACCTTGAACCTTACAGGGGTATTTGCTAGCATCGCTATTTTGGCAATGGTCATCTCACCATAAGTTATCTCTGCATGCGCGGTAAACTCGTAAGGGTCTTCGCCTAATTTACGATGACAGCCTTGACAGTGCGAAAAACTATTTAAGGGGTGATAACGGGTGGCTTTATGTCGTCTTGATTTGAAGTGTGAGCAGTGCAGCTTAGCGCGTTCATGCTGAAAATGTCGTCCGCAATAATCACATATCCAGTTTGTTCTTTCGCGAACTAATTCAGAGAACACAGCATCGTATTTATCCCTTTTTAGTGCCATTAAAATTATTTCTCCCAATAAAAAACCCCTCATTTGAGGGGCTATAAATGATGATTAAATTTAGGGTGATTGATTATTCAGAGAGTTTTTTGATTAATTCATCTTTGTGAATAATCATGTAACCAGCACGACGACCAATTTCGAACAATGACTCTAGTGAAGCGACATATTCATTATCATGAATCACTCTTGCGCTATCTACTTTGCCATTGGGTAGTAAAGTGAGAAGAACTTTATTGGATGCTCCAGTTACAGCGATCGCACTATTGAGTTCTGATTCCATTTTATCAAACTCAGCAATGTATGCCTCTTTAAATTGGGCTGCCTTTTTGCCTGTGAATCCCATCACCAAGAAAATAAAGCCGTTTTTTGTCATTTCATAAGCATCATAAGTATTACCTTTGTGTTCAAATTGAACCCGCCAAAATTGCGGGTTAAAAATTGCTCAGAACAATCAAGGTTAGATATTTTAAAACAACTTTTTGATGCTCTTTACCAAAGTAATCAGCGACGTCTTTAGACGTGGTTACAGCTTTATTATTGTTAATAGTAACTTTAGGGGTGATAGTAGAAAGCTGAAGTGTCATATGACCCCCGATGGTTTCGTCTGTGAAACACCACCTGAGAGGCTAATCTCGTATGGTGGTGAACTGAACAGGGTTAGCCTTACCAGTGAAACCAACTGGCGGATCTTTACGATCCCCATCCAGCCCACCATTGAGATGTAACTGAATTTTATCAATAAAAACACGCTCACGGCGTGTACATTGACGTGGTCTCACTTATCAGGAGGCTAACCCTGACATCTGATTTTGCAGATGTACTGAAAATATAACCTGAACTATTGATAACGTCAAATTGAATACTCACTGCTCCTATTTTGTATTGCATAAAAGTCTTTTCCTGCTAACATTGCTAATGTCTCCTGCGTTAATCAGATTGATGATTAGCTGACAGGCTCCAAGACTACTCTACGGTGCGTCCATTGTAGCCAGCGTGACAGAAAGCGATTGCAAACGAAGTCAACGCTGAGAATAAGCCCCTTTCATGGGGTTTTGCTTTGACTGCTCACTGTTCCTGCCCCTGTTTTAATTTCATATACTCCGAGCTTTCCGGTACTGTCACGAAACAACGTATGCCAATTGCCCAGCATTCCACTTTTTGCATAAAGATATGCATCTCACCCGTATCTAGCTTTGATGTCCTCCTGAGCGTTCTGACGCGCTCTGGCTGCTGTGTGGTCACATCGATACGCTCTACCACTTCATAGCCTAAGAATGTATGTTTCAGCATTTCCTTCACCTGCTCTGGAGTGTAATTAGCGTCATTTGCACACAGATATTTACTTATCTCAGATGTCCACAAATGAAAAAGTGCATTTTGCGATAGGCTTCGAGTCTGCTTGAAGGGCTTGATAATAAGTTGATGCGGTTGGTTTGTTGCAAGAACAGCTTTTAGTGTTTGCCAGACGGATTGTTTCGTTGATTCGTGTAAGAGTAATTTGTCTTCCAGATATACCTCCTGTTCTTTTTCATTTCAAGAAAACATGGTTAAACAAGAAAGAAAGGATATATACCATTGTGATAGCTAATGATGTGACTGCCACTATTGATAAGAGCCTCAAAGAAGCAATAAACCACGTACTGTTGTCAATTTTGATAGTCAACATTATCATTGATATCACAACACCTAAAAAACAAAAGATATTCATGCTAATTTTGTAAATAAAGTTAATTATTTCATGCATTACCAGTCTTCCTTAGGCGGCTCAGGTAATGGCATCCAATAATCCGGCTCGAAAGTTAATTTTTCATCTTTATTACAATGATAAATGAAAGTACTATTCTCATTCTCTCGCCAGCCAACTTCAATTTCAAAGTCATCATTACAACGCTTACAAATTAAAACCAGTTCGTCTACTAATGGCAATCGTTCTTCACATTTAATCCACTCCATCATTAATCTCCTTACAGATAAAATTTATCAACTTGATTTGAGCTTGCTTTCCAGCTTTTACATTGATAGCAGTCCAGTAGTAACCTATCTCGCTAAATTGCATTTTGAACATGGACGGCTGGGATAACATTTTCAGGCAATCTTTTTCTGATAGTGCTTTGTCGCTAAAGCGCTGCCAATGCACAGGTTCGCCGCCATCCTTAACAAGGGTTGCTTCAATTTGGTATTTCATTGGGGGTGTCCTGATTATTTGAAGATGTTAAAGCTGAGTTTAATCTCTAGATACATTGTTATTCATCCAAACCTGGTCATAATCACTGTTTGGCATGTTGGCGATGTAATTATAAGGGCTTGTATTTTCTTCTGCTAAAAATTGATGCGCCTGTTTATCCAGATACAATGAGATTTTTCCTTCCCACCCCTCACCATTGCGCTGTTTTTCTAAACACAATATGGAAGCTGGCTCTTTTAGATATTCCTGCTCTTTTTCAGTTAATAGTTGACTGGCTTCTAGCTTCTGTAGCGCTCGCTCTCTGCGTTTATTTCGCCAAATAATGAAAAGGTTATCGGCAAGGTCGGTGATTGAACCTGAGCCTTTTACGTCCATTTTCCCTGTGGGTTTCTCCTCACTTTCCGATTTACGGCTGTGTGTCACTAGAATAACGTGGCATGAGGTTTTGTTTTTAAAATCACATAGTGCATCCATGAAGGCTTTTTGCCCGTTGTAATCATCATCTGCAAGCCCACACTTCATCAGGCTGTCAATGATAAACAGGTTGATACCATATCGGCGGTTAGCATATCTGAAGATTTCCAATAATCGTGATGATTTCGCTGTCCCTGTTAAGCCAAATAACCAGAGCCTATCTTCATAAAACTTAAAAGCGGACTCAATTTCTAATTGTGAGGGTAATTTAGCACATGTCGCCTGACGGGTCAGACGCTTTAAAAACGTTGCGGGTTTTAACTCAAACGAAGCAACACAGGCTCTCATTCCCTGACGCATTGCTTCACACAGAACATGCCCCAAAATTTCACTCTTACCGTGCCCATTGACTCCATTAAGTAGCGTTAACTCAGATTCACGATAACTGAAATGCCGATTTAATGACTCCCAAGGTGTTTTGAACAAATATTCCTCTTTGCCGTAAAATGCATCAAGCGTGCTTTGATAAAAATCTCGCGCTGTGCAGAGTTCTTCTGGGTCAAAATAAGCTGCTGTTTCAAGGCAATGTACAATTTCCTGCTGCGTCATACCAGCCTGTAAACATTCGTTGATGTCCTTGTGGGGCAGTTTAACTAAACGACACCGATATTCTCCTAATCGACGGGCGATTTCCAGGGCTGCCTGTTGTCCCACTTCGTCATTGTCCATCGACAACCAGATTTCAGTAAAGCGGTCAAGGTTGTGAAATTCATATTCAATCCACTGTTGTTTGGCTCCGCAGCCACCGCCAAAAGGAACCGACAATGCACTCAACCCATACTGGTGATAACTCATGCAGTCAATTTCACCCTCGCACAATATGACTGCACGGGTTGCTTTGGGTAGCGCTTGCCAGCCGAACAAACACGGTTCACAATCCGCTTCAACTGAAATAACTTTCTTCCCATCAGGTCTTGCTGTGCTAATGCGTTTAACCTGTATCAGCTCGCCATCTCGCTTGTAAGGGAACGCGATAGCGGGTAATTCCCTGTTATCTTCAGGTGACCAGACAATCCCATCACTGACCTGAAATTCTTTCGCCGTTTTTCGGCCTATGCCTCGTGATTGAAGATATTCGTAACAGTCTTGTGGTTTACGGACGGTTTTTTTTAGTGATGCGGGTTGTGGACGTTTAAACTGTTTTTTCCGTTTTGCTTCAAATGTACCCGATTCATCCGCTATCCCTAGAAACTGCTTTGCTTCCGCCATCGCCTGATGCAAACTACAGCCCCTGACCTGAACCCACAAATCGAGTAAATCGCCCCCTGTTCCCTCTGCAAAATCTGACCAGACCTTTTTGCCAGAGAGATTAACTTTTAAACTTTTTCCCTGCTCACCATGCACAGAGCCAGCCACCCACTCGTGCCCCTCTTTTTTGCCTTCAGGTAAAAGATATTTAGCCACTCTGACAACATCAAGCCACAACCTCTCAGATAATTCCGTAATGCTAATCATGCTTCCCTCAGATTAAATTTGTCAAACCCGTATTGTACAATGCCCGCGCTCAGCCAGCCGTGGTTGTACCCACGGATGAGTATTGATTTGATAATTGATTTCATGATGATTTTGTTAGAAAAATACCAAGCCGTTTTTAGCGATGGTCATTGTTGATTGATTGGGTATAGGTTGTCTTTGCTGCTTGCGTTTGCGTGCCGTCTCGTTTTGATAATTCAATTTTGCACTCAGTGCTGAAAACCAGTTTTTAGGTTTTTCTTTGCTGAATTCAACATCAAACCGTTTCAATTCCTGCAATAAATCAATATCTGAAAATATCGACGCCCATTGTTCAAAATCTTTTTGGTTGAGTCGAATCACTTCACCTTCAAACGCATAACGAGATATTTTTTCAATCGATTTTTTTTGAACAGTTTTTTGGGTGTTAAGATCTTTAGATTCTATGTTAGGTTCTACTGATAGATTCTGAGTACCGTTTTTGGGATCCTTCAAAGTACCGTTTTTGGTACTGTTCAAAGTACCGTTTTTGGGATCGTTACCAATTTCGGTACTGTTCCCATTTTGGTACTGTTTATCATCCCGTTTTTGGTACTCTTCTTCGGTTATATTTAACCGTAAAACTTTAACTTGTTTTGTTGCTCCTTTTCTCTCTCCAGTATCGATTATTAACCCTTCAGCTATCATTTGGTTAATTTGTCGGCAAATAGTTTTTCTATCTAACCCAGTATCATTTGATAGCCTCTGAATACTGGGATAGCAACAATGATGTTCATCAGCTCTGTCAGCTAGAGCTAGTAATAACAACTTCTGAGAAGCTTTTAAATTAATTTTCCATACCCAATTTGTTGCTATTCTACTCATACTGATTACCTCTAATGGATTCTTCGCGATGTTTAAGCCTTAATTTTGCATTTTCTAATGCGGCTTTTAGCTTCTTGGCGGCTAACTCTGTGAAAGAGCGATTGACTCTCTCTCTAATAATGTTTTTATGAATATTTGACTGGTAAAATCGGCGTTTATTTGCCATAATGACCTCGCTGAAATTGAAAGAAAAAAGGGAAAACTGGCGTTTCCCTTCTCCTTGAAAGGTAACCCAAACTTAAAGTTGGATATGATGTTTGCAGGCTCCATTGTTTTTTAACTCTGGAGCTTCTTTTTTTGGCAATCTCAAATGTTCCAGCATATCTATCAGCTTGCGTATCTCTTCACCTGAGATATTTGTTATGACTAAATCCTGCTTCGGTGAATCGTACCCTATGCAATCAAGCAGTCTTGCCATCTTAGGAATTATTCCATCCTCTGACTGCCATCTCGTGATTTGAGAAGGATTTATGCCAATAGCGTGAGCAATTCTTATTGCTGAATGTGCCTGAATGCCATTGCGTATTTTGGCTTCAATATTTTTTGCATTTGATTTGCGTGTAATTGTGGTTTCCATGTCTATAATTAATTCCATAAGTTTCAGATAATAGTATTCCCTCCCGATGGGCTGGGAATTTATAAATCTCCCAATTTCAGGGAGGCCAAGTTGTTAAAGAGCGGTGTAAATTAGTTCGATTTTTGCTTGTTACTATTTGATGGAAAAGGTTTTATTTCTATTGCCTCAATTCCATTCTTAGTGAAATTTAAAAAAATTTTCCGATGTTGCTTCAATGCTCTGCTAACGGCTCCTTAGGTAATACCAAGTTCCTTAGCAGTTGTTTCTTGTCCATGTCGGTTTACATAATCCTCAATAGTAATTTTGTTCATCCGAATCTCCTTTTAGATATATTATTACATTCGGTAATAACGCATGTCAATACCGAATGTATTTCTATAATATGATCAACGGTAATAAAATAAGAGCATGAATAAGAAAAAACCTTTGACAAAAGAACAGCTAGATGATGCAAAAGATTGAAATCAATCTACATGCTAAAAAAAATGAACTTTGCATCACTCAAGAAGATATAGCAGATCAATTAGGTATTGGTCAGGCTGCGGTTAGTCATTATCTAAATGGTGTAAATCCTTTAAATGCAAAAACTGTAGCTCTATTTGCAAAACTATTAAAAGTAAAACCAAATGAGATCAGCCCATCGATAGCTTTAGAGTTAGAAGAAATAGCAAAATTAATGCTACCAACAGATCATAGTTATATGATACCTGATAATTCATATACCAAATTAACAAAAACAGAAGAAAAGCTTTTAGATATGTTCAATGCATTAACAGAAGATGAACAAAGAAATTATCTAGAAGAAATTGCTGAGACTCAGGCTAATCTTGAACGAATCTATAAAGAAATGAAAGAAAAAGAGAAAAAATCCAAAAGAGCATCGTGATGCATTTTTTAGAAATACAACCATTAAACTTATCTAAACAGGCATGACTATTTAGATTTTTTATACAAAAGGACACTCTATGAAGGTTAGTTTTGGGCTTATTATGCAAAAAATGATATCACTGATATAACAAGTAGAATTAATTTAACTCAGGCGATCAATGACAAAATAATAAATAAAAATTCTCATTCGCTTGAGTCTGGTAGTGACTATATATACTTACATCCTATAAATGCACAAACCTTTTTGTTTACTAAAACAAATGATTCTGAGCTAATAAAAAAATTAACCAAACAAATAATTCAATTAACGATATCCGCGAAAGTTTAGCTGATGATGAAATACTAGGGTTTTCTTCTTTTGTTTTTATTGAAAATAGCATTTTAGGTTTTGTATCGACAAATTGGAGCCCTAGAACGCGAGAATTTTGTGATTTTATAAAAAGTAAAGAATTGCTACAGCCTAACGAAAGCCTAATAGTTGAGCCTTTAATGCAAGGGATTACTAAAGTTGATGCATTAAATATGAATTTTATCAGCAGAACGACTTTGAGGATTGAATCAGAAAACTCATTAACTAACAACATCCTCAGAAGTATTGGAGCTAAAATGTAAGTGATGTGCTATTGAATGAAATTGAAATAATCATCAAACCTAAATATCGTAAAAATATTCAAAATTAACAAAAGAAATTCTAGCAGCTAGCTATGATAAAATTGATGACATAAAAATTAAAGGCAAAGAATCAGCAGCTGATAAACTCACAGAATATTACTTAGATGGTAAAGGTCACATTGGCGCTAAAATAATAAAGAAAAGTTCTAACGCTGACATTGCTGAAGAAATTTTAGCTACGTACATTAGACTTAAACCATCTATACTTGAGTCTTTTAGAAAGATAGAATGTGAATTATAGCCGTATAAATTATATCATAGTGGGAAATATTTAATGAACAAGTTGATAAAAATAGCATCAGCTATAATTCTATTTTCAATCCCATACTTAATTACATTCCCAATTTTTTGTTGGTTTAAATATTCATTAACACCAAATCTATCTTTCTCCCTACACAGGGATGTTCTTGGTGCCACAGTTAGTTCTTATTCAAGCGCTCTTATTGCGGTACTTATAGTTGGACTCACATTTCTATTAGGGATAAAAATAATAACTTCATTAAATTGCAGCAATACGGATACATGTTACCAATAATAACACTCTATGCTCTTACCTTTGTAGAGTTGGGAATATTGTTTTTTGCGGGTATAATTCTAATATCGAATTTTAAAGAATTACCATTACCATCAATGGCTGCAATCATGGTTGTAACCTCATTTATGCACTTATGTTTATTGATACTTCAGCTGTATAATTTATCAAATAGAAAATAACCCTCCGCCCGAGGGTTTTTATCGCCCTCTCACCACCCTCTACCTCACATACACTCTAATATCAACATAACTAACCCATACCCTAATATTCTCCATAGCTTTACTCTTCTTATTTGTTTTAACCATCTCTTTATATCGCTGACAAAATAATCCTTTTAAAATCATTCAATAAAAATGAAATAATGAATTTATAATATTTTCGGTATTGACTTTATTTATTACCGAATGTAATATCACCCCATCAACTCACTGCAACAGGCAAACGCCAGACAATACCACGAGTTATCTGAAACTTTGCCAGACGTTGCTAAGTAGCCAGCCTGAGGCATATGAACATGAAGGCAAGTGTAGTTCATCAGTACCTAAGTCATTCGCTCTTTAACATATTGGAATCACCGCTCTGAATAAGCGTTAGAGCAACCCCACCAAGTGAGTTTTAGGGTGTGTGAATATAACAGAACAGTCAAATCTCGTTTTTACATCAGGGAATAAACAGACTGTGAGTAAAAACCGTAAGCATCCCGGCACACACCACTAAAACTTATTTAGGAGAAACAAAATGGCAACCATTATCTTTAAACCTAAAAAAGACAATGCTAAATCCCGTCGCCTGGCAAAACAAATGGCATTCTGGGATAGAAAACGCGCTGAATACGAAGCGAAACCTAAGCCACGTTCTACAGAGCAAATCCTTGATTCCATATTCAGCAAGCAAGATGACACCGTTAATACCATTGCATCACTCACTCTCAATCTAAAAGACAAAAAGCCTCAGCCTTCATTTGATAACTGTTGCTTACCGAATACTTATCTCTATTCTGCGAGAAGATACTCAAAAAACCGCAAATCAAATAGCATACAGACAAAATGATTTGATAGTCTTTGCAGCAATCATGTTCTACACTTAATTCCATAAGTTTCAGATAATAGTATTCCCTACCGATGGGCTGGGAATTTAAAAAATCTCCCAATTTCAGGGAGGCCAGGTTGTTAAAGAGCAGTGGTGTTAAAATCGTAGTTATTTATTATTCGCTTTCAGGATGATGGAATAGCTTTGTAAATCAGGTCTAAAAGGTAGTTGAACTTCCTCAGCTTCAGTAGCTTCCACGTCAATCATGGATAAGAACTCAGTGATATTCGCTTCTTACTCATAACCAATCGCTTAGATAGTACCACTTTGAGTATAAACCTAGCATTCTTTAGCTAAGGCTTTTCCTTGTCCATGCAGTTTTACATATTGCAGGTTTGACAGATAATCGTTTCATTAATATCATCTCATCTATTTAGCTTTGGTGATTTTATTTATCACTATGAAGAGATTTTATTGTCAATACCGCTATAGGCTCTTGCTGTTATATCGCTCTAGGTGATAAAATTATGTACATGAAATATGAAACCATTAAATCATAGAACAGCTAGTTGACGCTGAATTGTTTCAAAGCGATTGAATTTTACTATGCGAAAAGCAAAAGATATTCAAGGAGCTTTATCTCAAGTCCGTTAGTATGGCTCAATCTAGCATTTGGAAATTATACATCAAGTGCAGTAAAGCTCTACAAAGTAGTTGAAATAGCAAAGGTATTAGGTGTACGACCAGAATGGCTCGCCAGCGGTATCGAACCAATGACTGATAATAATAATAAATTAAAGCATTCAGAATTAAAAAATACGCGGTTAAAACTAAACATTTTCGAAGAAATGAAGAATCAAGATTTAGAAGAATTTGTCGAAATTCCTCTTTAGATGTAAAATTATCAGCAGGTAATGGATCCTATGAGACTGACGAAAGATCAAAAATTTGTTTATTATTTAGACGTTATTCACTGAAGAAAATGGGAGTTCATCCTCAATCTGCTAGATTAGTGAGAATTTCTGGTAATAGCATGGAACCAGCCCTAAATGATGGCGATGTAGTTGGAATTAATACCGACAAGACCTCTATTGAAGATGGAAAAACATATGCCATATCTCATGATGATGTGCTACGAGTAAAAACTTTAATATCAGCTCCAGGAAAATAATTATCCGATCCGTAAACAGAGAAGAATACCCTGATGAGATTATGACGTTAATAGATTTTAAACAATACATTCGAATTATCGGCCAAGTATTTTGGTCTTCTCACGCTTGGTAGCTATTTTAGTACCATAACATATTCCTTTCTTTTTAATTTTTTTAAATTAATTTCACCTACCCTAAAGCTATTATTTGTTACTACATGTCTTGTTTTTTTAGTCTAAAAATCACTATATCTAATAATTAAACCCCAAAATAAATCACTTTAGGCTTGACTTAATTTATCGCTATAGCTATTATTCATCCCATCAACTCACTGCAACAGGCAAACGCCAGACAATACCATGAGTTATCTGAAACCTTGCCGGACGTTGCCAAGTAGCCAGCCTGAGGCATATGAACATGAAGGCAAGTGACGACAGTTGAATACTACCGCTCTTTAACACTCTTTCGCTGAAAAAGCGTAACCACAAAACACCCAAACAGTCGGTTTTGGGGTGTGTGAAATTGCCAAAATACAGTCATTCTTCTAATGCCAATACCAGGGTACCACCAAGATGACTGTAAATTTGACTGCTTAGCCCTATCACACACCACCAAAACTTATTGTCAGGAGGTAATATGTGTAACTTTCATGGTTATGATAATGCTCGTCGTCGTAGAAATGAGCGTAGAAGAGCCAGGCAAGCAGCTTATGAATATAACAAAGCACTTAATATGGCACTGAAAGCAGCCTTAAATCGAAGCAAACCCTCTCAGCAACAAACACCAACAAACACTAAACGCCCTATCCTTTCACTAAAAAGAAAAGTGATAAATCGTGTAGAAAAAGCAATATCAATTCGTCCTACTAAAGTTTATGACGCATTTAATAACTGCTGTTTGCCTATAGCAGCTTTGTATACTTCTAGACGTTTTCACAGTAAACCTAAATCCAACTTTGGAGTCACTGCTAACTGTTAAAGGTATAAAAATGATTTTGACGGTCGATAAAAAAGCACTTCTCAGTGCAATGATTTTTCAGGCTAAATGTGATATCAGATATTATCTAAACGGCATTTGTTTTGCCCCTGATAAAAAAGCTGTATGCTGCTGACGGTTATCGAGTTTTTATTGGTGAGCATGAGACTGAATCGCTACATGAAAGCGTGATAATTTCAATTAAAGGCGCAAAATTTACTCGCTTTGACAAGGCACAGATTGATACCCAATATAGAATTGTGACCTATCTTGATAAAGACGGGTTACGCGTTGGTGCAGCAATCTGTGAGGTTATTGAAGGAAATATCCTGACATTAACAGAGTAATTCCTAAAGAAAGCAAGCCCGTTTCAGAGATTGGCTTCAATGCCAGCTATCTTGCGGATATCGAGAAAGTAGCAAAAATTTATAACCCGAAATATAAATCAATAAAAATTAAACCTAACGGTAATGACAGTGCCGCAATTGTCGAGTTAAACAAAAACACATCCGTAATCATCATGCCGATGAAGATCTAATTACCGTTTGACATCTTCCTCGCCCTGGACGACAGGATTTTACGGCATATATGATAAACCTGAATCACATTTTGGAGTCACCGCTAATGGATGAAAACAAAAAAATAATACAAGTTCAAATTGTTGCTGATGTTAGCGCAAAATGTAACTATATCGTAGATATGACCGAAGAAGATTATAGAAAATTTGAAAAAATTATTGATTCACAAATGACATCCAGAGAGATGAATAATGCAATTCTTGATATAGCCTGCAAATATGGAATTTATGACAATATCGACTTCAACGAACCTGAGGACACTGAATTCCATCGGATTGGCGCATCAACAATCTATTAATATTTTGGAGTAACATCAAAATTATAAATTTGAGCCATTGTTATTTTAGCTCATTGGTATTGATAAAAATTATTGCATGAGTGATTATTAATATTGTCAGGTGAAAAAATGAGTAAAAATATGCCAACAATGAATTTTGATACTAAAAATCAATCTTTTAATGAATTATTAAGTCCTTCATATAACTACATTGTCCCTCCTTTTCAACGTGATTATTCTTGGGAAGAGTCTGACTGGAATGAACTTTGGCAAGACATAGTAAGTTTACTAAACGATGAGCCATATTCTTTTCATTATATGGGTTACCTGGTACTACAAAGCGAAGATACAAAAAATTTTAAGATTGTTGATGGGCAACAAAGGATTACAACCATTAGTATAATAATTCTAGCTGCATGTTCCATATTTGATGATTTAATAAATAATAATATTGATACAGAACAAAACAAAACAAGGAAAGAAAAATTTATAAGTAGTTATATAGGTTATACAGATCCTGTTCTAATCTGTGAACATACTAAATTACAACTAAATAAAAATAATGATAATTACTATCAAACTTATTTAGCTACATTAGCAAAGTTACCACAAAGAAACTTAAATAACTCAGAGCATAAATTAAGGAAATCATTCTTTTTCTTCAAAAAGAAATGGAAAATTATTTGTCTGAAATTCATGATAAAGGAACAGGATTAGCAAAATTAATTGTTTTATAACAGAAAAGCTTTGCTTTACAACAATTACGGTAAGTAATGAAATCAATGCATTTAAAGTTTTTGAAACTCTAAATGCCAGAGGAGTAAAATTATCATCTACTGATTTATTAAAAAATTATATATTTTCAATTATTACTAACGAAAGTACTCATAATAATGAACTACGCCACTTAGAAAATAGATGGGAAAGAATTGTATCTATATTAGGAAACGATGAACTTACAGAACTTGTTCGCATTTATTGGAATAGCAAAAATAAATTAGCAAGAAAAAAAGAATTATTTAAAACGATAAAATCAACAATCAAAACAAAAGAGGACGCCTTTAATTTATTAAAAGAAATAGATAATTGCGCAGAAGTATACTCTGCTTTAAAAGATACTAAAGACTCCAATTTTTGGGATGATGAAGAAAAACATTACCTTGAATTACTATTCAATATATTCAATGTCAAACAACCATTTTCAATGCTTATTGCCTGCTATAATGCATTTTATAACAATGACAGGAAAGGATTTAAAAAAATATTAAAATATATAACAATAATAACATTTAGATATAATATAATTTGTGGAATGCTTCCTCATGAACAAGAAAGATTATATAGTTCAATATCACAAGGAATTTCATTAGAAAGTTATGGTGTTTCAAAAGTATTGAAAAATTTAAAAATTAAATTATATCCATCAGATGATACATTCAAAAATGATTTTTCAAATAAAATAATAAAGACTGGTAATAATAGAAATACAAAACTTATAAAATATATACTTACTGAAATAGAAAAAAGTATAACAAATAGTACATCATACTATGATTTAAATACGGTAACTGTAGAGCATATTTTACCAAAATCTCCATCTGATGAATGGAATATTGGAAACGATTATCATTTTGATAACCTAGTACATAGGATAGGTAATATGTGTTTATTAGCTAGCAATGACAATAAAAAGATAGGAAATAAATCCTTTGAGTATAAAAAACCATCCTATATCAATAGTAAATTTGATATAACAAAATACATTGGGAGTAATTATGAAGAATGGAATGAAAATTCAATAATAGAACGCCAAAAATTCTTAGCAAAAAAAGCATTAAATATCTGGTCACTGAATGACGAATAAAATAAATCATCCTTGTACTCAGTTAACACAAAACGCCGCCGCCCTATTCTGTTCTGGGGACAGTCAAGACTATAAATTATCTTTCAAATAGCTAAATATAGTTTGATTGCGTTTACCCGTCCGTGATGACTGTAATCGGACACCAAGAGGCACTTGGGCACACGTCCTAACTCATGCATAAGACCTAATTAGGTCTTTTTTTTCACCTGAAGGTAATTAAATGAATAACGATGAATTAAGAAAAATTCTTGATGAGCATAAATTTTGGGTAGATTCGATGGGCAAGAATGGTCGTAAAGCCAATCTAAGTGGTGCCAACTTAATTAGAGCAGACCTACAGGGAGCAGACCTATGGGGAGCCAATCTACGTGGAGCAGACCTATATGAAGCCAATCTACGTGGAGCAAACCTATGTGGAGCTGACTTACCCCATGATACATTCGTTATTATGGGTGAACCCTATCCAATAATGATTACAAATGGAGAAAATCTTCGTGCAGGATGTCAACATCATTCGGTAGAAAAGTGGCGACAATTTAGCAAAGAAGACATCGTGAACATGGATGGCAGAAAAGCGCTTGAGTTCTACCCTCGCTTACTGGATATGCTGGATTTTTACCTGGGAAAAGGTGAGCGCCCTGACTGGTTAAACCAAACGGCACAATAAGAAGGATTAAACACGATGAGATTGGACAATCCACGCATTGTAACAGCAAAACACCCTAATATGGGTAATCTGGTTGGCGTAACTAATGGCAGTCGTGATTTGAGCGATTCAATATACTTAAGCAGTATTGATATTCGTGATGACGATGACAGAGAAGTACGCACTTTTAAGACAATCATACAGTGCTTAACAAATGAAAATGATCGTCTTAAGAAAGAGAACCGGAGACTGATGAAGATATACCGTGAAATTGACAAAAAGCGAAATAATTTTTCTTTTATCAATTTAACTTAAATTAACGCTTATTTTAATAATTCAATCTTAAAGGAAAATATAATGAACATGAAACTCATCGAATTAGCTATTCCAGCTAACCGTAAATTTGTACTCTATTTTGGTATTAAAATGTCTATCAATGAAGACCATCACTTTATTGCAACAGATGAATGGGGAGACGTGATGTCTTTCAAAAAAAGACCCATAAAAAAAGATTTTCGCTTTGGTTGGGAAAACGATGGAACTGATGATAGCGAACTACCTGAACTCGTTGCTAAAGTTGATTTGAATGGAATCGACTGGAATAACACGCTCAAAACAGTTGAAGAGTGTCTGTTCACTTAAATACCCATCGAAAAACCTTCCGCCTAAACCCCTTTTTTAATTCA